>JANNSA010000549.1:0-9657 GCA_031402115.1 Hyphomicrobiaceae bacterium
TGGCCCGGCACTGCGCCGTTGGCCGGGATGGCGACCGTCAGCGGCCGGTCGAGCGCGTCTTAGGTGTAGGCCGTGGACAGCCCGATGGCGTCGGTGCGGAAGGTCATCCGGCCGCCGGCGTCGTAAGTGAACAGCCACGTGCCGAGGTCGGGATCGACGGCGCTGAACCGCCGCCCGAGGCTGTCATAGCTGTTGACCCAGACGCTGCCCTTGGGGTCGGTTATGCCGGTCAGAGTTTCGCTGTCTGGAGATTTGTGAGCAACACTCGGGTCAGTCAAAAACTAGACACTGTCCCCAGGTTGTCCCCAGGTTGTGCCAATACCATTGCCTTGAACAAAGGCCAACGGTGATTTGCAGTTGAGCGATTTGTTCACTCCAGAAGATCCTAACCGGAATTACATAGCATCCACACAAGCTAGTTGCTAGTGTTCCGGGGTGCGACGCATTTGTCGAGGGCTATTACGTAAAGGTGGAAAATGAAGCCTATATATGTTATTCTGACGATTGGTATAACCGCTGCGACTTCTGTTGAGCAAGTAAGCGCAGCCGGACGAAGTTTAAAATTTCAAGGCACGACAGTCGATTCGTGCGGATCATATTTTACTGTCTTGGAGTTAACTGAAACTTAATCCCTTGATGTATTCAATGGAACGTTAACAAAAGATCTGCAGACTGCTGCTACAAAATGCGCTATGCCATCCCCTCCGAAAACTGGAACTCCTGTCAAAGGTCAAGTTCAGGTGATTAATCGTGATGGGTACATGGCAGGAACCATGAGCGGTATCGTGTATTGCCAAATGTACGGTATCTGGAAAGACAGCAGTTGGACTGGAGAGGTCATGTGTGATGGTGAATCTCGGAAGACGTGGAAACTAAATCAGTTGCCATAGCTGCAACTACGGCGTCGCAAATATCTCGGACCTGAAACTCAATTTCACATCCCGCGAGCCGTTTAGCCCGTTCTATTCACGACATGGTGGGCATTGTGCGGTGAGCGGCGACCAAGCCGTTGGGATGTCGTATGATTCTGTTGTCAAAGCAGAATCATATGTCAGCCAAGGGACCGCACGCTCACCATGCCATGAATAGAACGGGCTCCATCGAAGGCTTCGATAACCCGCGACGGCGTCATTCCAGCCTGGGCTACATGAGCCCTGCCAACTTCGAGGCAGCGTTCCGCGCCGGCAAGAAGTAAGAGACTCCAGCTCTCCACTGAATCGGGGGAAGTCCAATGCACGCTGTTGGGGCGGGCTGGGTGCCGGGCACCTGTCAGCCGCCAGTGGCGCGACGAAGTGTGCGATCCTCGGCAAGCTGGTCCAACCGCCGCGGCTGGCGCGTGGAACCTGACGCCTGGTAGCGGCCGCCAAACCCCGGACGCCAAGGGCAACCGCCCCGTCAATCCGGCTATCGCCTCGCACTCGAACTCCGGCTAAGACTGCCGCCGTCAGAGACGACGGATAGGTCACGAACCATGCCAGCCAAACACCAACCGCTTCTCCGCATCGGCGTGCTTGGCGCTGGCGCGATCGCGCAGGCGGCGCATTTCGAGGCGTGTGGCAAGGCGCGCAACGCTGAGCTGGCGGCGATCTGCGATGTGGCGCAGGATTTGCGCGAGCGCATGGCGATCGTGCATGGCGCGGGCAAAACCTATGCCGAATATGATCGCATGCTGGCGGATCCGGAGATCGACGCGGTGATCATCGCGACGGCGGATGCGGTACATGTGCCAGCTGCCATGCGGGCGCTGGCGGCTGGCAAGCATGTGCTGTGCGAGAAGCCGATTGGCGTCACCGTGGAGGAAGTGGAGCAGCTGAAGGTGGCGCTGGCAAGCTCGGGCAAAGTCCTGCAAGTCGGGCACATGAAGCGGTTTGATGCCGGCCTGCAGGCGGCCAAGGCCTTCATCGACACGGACATGGGTGACCTCGTCGCGATCAAGGCGTGGTACTGTGACAGCACGCATCGCTACGCCATGACCGACGCGGTGCAGCCGCTGATGGTCACCAGCGCGACGGCACGCAAACCGGCGGGCGATCCCAAGGCCGACCGGCGGCGCTATTACATGCTCGGGCATGGCTGCCATCTGCTCGATACTGCGCGCTATCTGGCTGGCGACATCGTTGCGGTGCGGGCGCGGCTGTCGGAGCGGGCTGCAATGTATTGCTGGTTCGTCGATGTGGAGTTCGCCAGCGGCGCGCTCGGGCATCTCGACCTGACCATCGCCGTGCGCATGGACTGGCACGAGGGCTTTCAGATCTATGGCCGCAATGGCTCCGTCACCGGCAAGACCTACAATCCCTGGTACTTCAAGAGCAGCGACGTGGAAATCTTCCGCGAGGCCGACGCCAGTTCGCATCGCGTGCTCGGCGCTGACGGGCACTTCTACCGGCGGCAGGTGGAAGGTTTTGCGGACGTGATCCAGAACGGCGCAGCGATGACGGGGGCCAGCATCGATGACGGCGTTGCCTCGGTGCGTGCCATGGTGGCGATCGCGCGCTCGGCCGAAACGGGCGAGCGGGTGGCGCTGGCGGCCGTGACTGGAGGCGTCTGATGCGGCTCGGCATCTTCGCCAAGACGTTTGCGGGCGCCGCGCCGGGGCCGGTGCTCGCTGCCGTGGCATCGGCGGGCTTTAGCACTGCTCAGTACAACATGGCTTGTTCCGGGCTCGAGGCGATGCCGGCCGCCGTTCCAGCCAGCGCGGTGGCGGCAATCGAATCGGCGGCCGCGGTGCATCGCGTCGCCATTGCCGCTGTGTCTGGCACCTACAACATGATCCATCCCGATCCGGCGGTGCGGGCGCTCGGGCATCAGCGGCTGGAGGTGCTGGCGGCAGCGGCCGCAGCCATGCCGGTGCGGCTGATCACGCTGTGCACCGGCACGCGTGATGCCGGCGATCAGTGGCGGGCGCATCCGGATAATGACAACGCCGGGGCCTGGGCTGATCTGCTGGCGTCCATGGCAAATGCCGCAGCGATCGCCGAGCGTCATGACATCGACCTCGGCATCGAGCCGGAATTGGGCAACGTCGTCAGTTCGGCGGCGAAGGCTAGGCGGCTGATCGACCAGATTGGCAGCTCGCGCCTGAAGATTGTGCTCGACCCCGCCAATTTGTTCGAAAGGGAAACTGTTGAGCGGCAGCGCGACATCGTGGCGGCCGCGATCGACCGGCTGGCGGACCGGATTGTCATGGCGCATGCCAAGGACCGGAATGCGGCTGGCGGCTTCATCACGGCAGGCCAAGGCGTGCTCGACTACCCGCACTTCCTGAGCCGGCTGCAGGCGGCCGGTTTCAACGGCCCATTGGTGACGCACGGGCTGGCGGCGCACGAAGCGCCGGAGGTGGCAGTATTCCTGCGCGGTGCTTTGGCGGCGGCCGGCATCGAGGCGACGCCGTGAGTAACGCCGGTCACAGTTTTAGCCGCGACGGCTTGGCGCTGCACGTCGACGACAGTGGCGGCACCGGATTGCCCGTTATCTTCCAGCACGGATTGTGCGGTGATGCTGGCCAGACGAAGGCGGCGTTCCCTGGCGATCCGCGCTGGCGTCGTGTCACCTTGGAGTGCCGTGGCCATGGCCGATCCGAAGCCGGCGATAGCGCCGCCTCGTCAATTGCAACGTTTACGGACGACCTTGCCGCGCTGATGGCTGCCCGCTACGCGCCGCCGCTGGTGGTGGGTGGCATTTCCATGGGGGCGGCGATTGCCTTGCGGCTGGCGGTGCGCCGCCCCGAGCTGGTGCGCGGCTTGATTCTGGCGCGCCCGGCCTGGGTGACCGAGGCGGCGCCGGCCAACATGGCGCCGAATGCCGAGGTGGGCCAATGGCTTGCAACGCTGCAGCCAGACGCTGCGCGCGCCGCCTTCCTGGCCAGTGCGACCGCCAAGCGGCTGGCCGCGACGGCGCCGGATAATCTGGCGTCGCTGTTGGGCTTCTTCGCGCGGCCGCCGCAAGCCGTTACCGCCGCGCTGTTGCGGGCTATCGCAAGCGACGGACCGGGCATTGCCGAAGATGCAGTCCGCGCGCTTGCCGTGCCAACGCTGGTGATTGGCCATGGCCGTGACGCGGTGCACCCGCTGGCTTATGCAAATGACCTGGCAGCGCTGATTCCCCGCGCTCGGCTCGTTATGATCACAGCCAAGGCCGACGATCCGGAACGCTACGCCATCGATTTCCGCGCCGCTCTTAGCGCATTCCTGAAAGAGTTTTGCTAATGCCCACGCCGCAACCAAACTGGATCGATGCTTTGCCGGTTGAGCGCCTGATCGCTGAATTCTCAGTCTGGTCGGCCGATCTGATCCGGCTGGCCGACGATCTGGCGCGGATCAAACCCTATGCCGATATGTTGCATATTGATGTTGCCGACGGCCATTTTGCGCCGGCCATGCTGTTTTTCCCCGATCTGGTGGCGGCGGTGCGGCGGGTGTCGAAGCTGCCGATCCATGTCCACCTGATGGTGGCGGACAGCGTTGTGCTGGCACAGATTGATCAGTTCGCCGAGGCCGGCAGCGACCTGATCAGCATCCACCTGGAGAACGGCGCCATCGCTGAGGCCGCGCTCGACCGGTTGGCTGCCAAGGACATCGCTGCTGGCATCGTGCTGAAGGTGGAAACGCCAGTTGCGGACGTTGTCCGTTATCTGCCGCGGCTGCGCTTCCTGACGCTGCTTGGCACCGCCATCGGCGTCAAGGGCCAGGGCCTCGACGCGCGCGCTGGCGACCGCCTACGCCAAGCCAAGCACCTGATTCAGGCGAGCGGTTCGCCGCAGCGCATCGTGTTAGCGGCCGACGGCGGCATCCGCGAAGCCAGCGTTCCGGTCTTGCGTGCCGCTGGCGCCGAAACCGTGGTGCTCGGCTCGTTGGCGTTCGGCGCTGCCGATTTGCCTGAGCGCATAGCGTGGTTGCACGCACTATAAGAAGAGCAGTGGCCGTGCCATAGAGGGCGCGAGGGTGATTTTGGAGAACGGGCATGCTGGCGGGCGCTGAACTTCTGCCGTGGAGTGCGGTCGCAGCGCGGCTGGTGGCAGTGGCCATGGGCCGTGAGTTCGCCGATCTGGTGATCCGCGACGGACGCTGGGTCAATGTTCACTCCGGCGAGATCATAGCGGGCATTGACATTGCCATCGCCGCTGGCCGCATTGCTTATGTCGGGCCTGATGCAGCGCACACGATCGGTCCGCAAACGCGCATCATCGAGGCGAACGGCCGGTTCCTGGTGCCGGGCCTGTGCGATGGGCACATGCATGTTGAAAGCGGCATGGTCACCATCACCGAGTTTGCGCGCGCCGTCATCCCGCATGGCACGACGACAATGTTCATCGACCCGCACGAGATTGCCAACGTATTGGGCTTGCCCGGCGTCAAGCTGATGCATGACGAGGCGGCTGGCCTGCCGGTCAACATCTTCGTGCAAGTGCCGTCGTGCGTGCCGAGCGCGCCGGGCCTGGAAACGCCGGGCGCCGAGATCGGCCCCGATGACGTGCGCGAGGCATTGGCTTGGCCCAACATTATTGGCCTGGGCGAGATGATGAACTTCCCCGGCGTCATCGCCGGCGATGCCAAGATGCTGGCCGAAATTGCCGCCACGCAAATGGCTGGCCGCACCGTCGGCGGCCACTACGCCTCGCCCGATCTGGGCCACGGCTTCCACGCTTATGTGGCAGCCGGTCCCGCTGATGACCACGAAGGCACGCGCGCCGAGGACGCCATCGCCCGCGTCCGCCAGGGCATGCGCGCTATGCTGCGGCTGGGTTCCGCCTGGTACGATGTGGCGGCGCAGATCAAGGCGGTCACCGAACACGGGCTGGACTCGCGCAACTTCATTCTGTGTACCGACGACTGTCATTCCGGCACGCTGATCAATGATGGCCACATGAACCGCGTCGTTCGCCATGCCATCGCACAAGGCCTGAAACCAATGACGGCGCTGCAGATGGCAACGCTCAACACCGCGACGCATTTTGGCCTCGAGCGCGAACTCGGCTCGATCACGCCCGGCCGCCGCGCCGACGTAATCCTGACGTCTGACTTGGTGACGCTGCCGATCGAGCTGGTGATCGCGCGTGGCCTGGTGCTGGCCGAAGCTGGCCGGCTGACCGCCGACATCCCGCCTTTCACCTATCCCGCCATGGCCATGCACACCGTCAGGCTCGGCTGGGCGCTGAAGGCGGCAGACTTCGACATCGCCGCGCCGCCCGGTCGCAATCAGGTGCGCGCCCGCGTCATTGGCGTCGTGGAGAATCAGGCGCCGACCAAGGCGTTGGTGCGCGACATGCCGGTCAGCGACGGCCTGGTTGGCATGGATCGGGCGGGTGACGTCTGCCAGATCGCGTTGGTGGAACGGCACCAGGGCACCGGCAAAGTGGTCAACGCGCTGGTGTCAGGCTTCGGCTACACGCGCGATTGCGCCGTCGCCTCGACGGTCGCCCATGACAGCCACCACATGATCGTCGTCGGCACCAACAAGGCCGACATGGCCCAGGCCGCCAACCGCTTGGCCGAAGTCGGCGGCGGCGTGGTGGTGATCGCCGGTGGCGAGGAGCTGGCGCTGGTGGAACTGCCGATCGCGGGCCTGATGTCCGACCAACGCGCCGAGATCGTCGCCGCCAAGGCTGACCGGCTGATTGCCGCCATGCAGGAATGCGGCTGCTCGCTCAACAACGCCTATATGCAACATTCACTGCTAGCGCTGGTCGTCATCCCTGAACTGCGCATCTCCGATCGCGGCCTGATTGACGTGACCACCTTCCAGCCGGTGGAATTGTTCGTGACTTAGGACAGTCAGCAAAACCAGTGGCGTGTAGGGTGCGAAAGGCCTTCTTCAGGCCGTATCGCACCAGAGGCTGGCGCCCACAGCCCGCTCTGGTGCGATACGGCGAAGACGCCTTTCGCACCCTACCCATTCAAGACCCAGTTTGCCGATGCATTCGCGGCGGTTATTGTTCGAAGGACTAAATCAATCTTGGCGTAGCCGCCGCGCGCCTTTGGAGCAACAACTGCGGACGGTACAGCCTTGGCACGGCGGACGTCCGGCGGGACGCTCCGCTTCAATCGGCACGGGGGATGACGCGCCAAGTTGGGTCGTCAGGCTGGCTCCGGGCGGCTAACGTGATGCCAGCGACTCGCGTCAAGCCGGTTCGCGTCCTTTGAGGAGAGCCCGGATGGCCCAGCCGCAAACCAAGCCGTCAGCGCCACCACCGTGGAAAGTCGACAGCGTCCAGCCGGACAGGCCGCAGACGCCAGCGAAACCGGCTAAATCCCAACCAATTGCCATGCTACGTTCGCCCCAGATCGACGCGGCGCGCGACTACATCGCCAAGGGGCGCGGCCATCTGTTCGTGACCGGGCGCGCCGGCACTGGCAAGTCAACGCTGTTGCGCTCGCTCGATCCGAGCAACGAGAACGGCATGGTCGTCGTCGCGCCAACTGGGCTGGCGGCAGTGCAGGTTGGCGGCCAGACCATCCACTCGTTCTTTGGCCTGCCGCCGCGGCTGATCAAGCCCGAGGACATCCGCCCCAGCCGCAAGTTGGCGCTGATGAAGAAGCTGAAGACGCTGGTGATCGACGAAGTTTCCATGGTGCGCGCCGATCTGATGGACGGCATCGACCGCGCGCTGCGCCTCAACCGCAAGAAGCCCGACGTGCCGTTTGGCGGCGTGCGGCTGATCCTGTTCGGCGATCTGCATCAATTGCCGCCAGTGGTGCCGCAGGGCGAAATCCGCACCTATCTGGAAGACACGTATGGCGGTCCCTTCTTCTTCAACGCGCCCGGCTTCGCGCAGTCCGAAAGCAAGCTGATCGAATTGGAGGATGTGTTCCGCCAGAACGATCCGGCGTTTGTCGACGCCCTCAACGGCGTCCGCGATGGCGAGCCGGATCCGCGCTCGCTCGCCACCATCAATGCCCGCGTCATGGCGATGGAAGATCTCGGCAAGCGCAAGGCTGACTATGTTATCCTGACACCGACCAATCAGGTCGCCAACGAGATCAATCTGAGTTTCCTGGCGGCGCTGAAGGGCCCGTCGTTGTCGCAGGACGCCGCCGTCACCGGCACTTATTCTGACAGCGCGCAACCCGCCGAGGCTTTGCTGGTGCTGAAGGCCGGCGCCAAAGTCGTGATGATCCGCAACGATGCCGAACGGCGCTGGGTCAACGGCACGCTCGCCACCATCGCCCGCATCGACGGCAAGCGCGTTTACGTGGAAATCGACGGCGACGAGCACGAGGTCGAACCGGCCACCTGGGAGGCGATCCGCTACGAATACGATGCCAAGGAAGACCGCATCGTCGAGCAGGTGGTCGGCACCTTCAAGCAATTGCCCTTGCGCCTCGCCTGGGCGCTGACCATCCACAAATCGCAGGGCATGACGCTCGACCGCGTCTATGTCGATCTGCGCCGCGGCACCTTCGCGCACGGTCAGGCCTATGTGGCTCTGTCGCGATGCCGGACCCTGGAGGGCCTGGCGCTGGCCCGGCCGCTACAACGTTGGGACATCATCTTTGACAAGGCCGCGACGGGCTACAGACAGCGGTTCGAGCGGCTGTGAGACTGGACGGCTGGATGGTCTAATGATCAACACAGAACGCGAATGTGCTGAAGGAGTTGAAGTGCCATGAAGATCGTGATCGCTGGCGATAGCGCCGGCAAGCCACTGATCGATGTGATCGCGGCGCATCTCGCCAACCGCGCCGGTATCGAGATTGTCAACCAGTCGCCCGGCGCCGCCGGCTCCCCGGCGCATGTTGGCGAGCCGTATGCCAGCACCGCCGAACGGGCCGCTCTCGGCATCCTGGCGGGCGACTATGATCGCGGCATCCTGGCCTGCGGCACCGGCATTGGCGTGGCAATTTCGGCCAACAAAGTGCCGGGCATCCGCGCCGCGCAAACCCACGATCCCTATTCCGCCGACCGCGCCGCCCGCAGCAACAACGCGCAAATTATCACCATGGGCGCCCGCGTCATCGGCCCGGAACTGGCCAAGGCCATCGTCGACGCCTACCTCGCCGCCGAGTTCGACCCTAACGGCGCATCGGCCAGCAACGTCGCCGCGATCGATGCACTCGATCGCAAACACGGGGCGGGCTGAGCAAATTGTCGTCGGCGCGAAGCAGCGTTGCGGCGTCGGGCGGAACAGGCCCCTGGCCGTATTCCGCCAAACCGGGGCGAACCGGTGGGCTGAGCACCGTGTTGTTGTCGCGACCGCTACCCATATTGACGGAATATGGTCCGGCAGATCAGATCAGGCCACGCTGGCACGTCGCGATGCATGCTCTCCAGCAAGCGGTAGTGTGCCTGCCGTTTAGTCACAGAGGATAGCAACGTGCCGGTTCCAAGACTGATGACCGCGGTGCAGCTGGTTGGCCATGGCGGTTACGAAAAACTTGTCTATGCCGAGACGGTGCCCGTCCCCATTGCGGGGCATGGCGAGGTTCTTGTCCGCGTGCTGGCGGCTGGCCTGAACAATACCGACATTAACACGCGGGTTGGCTGGTATTCATCCACGGCGACCGGCAGTACCGACGACGCCACCAAATCTGAACTTTTGCCTGAGACTGGCGATTGGACTGGAGCTGGACTGACTTTCCCACGCATTCAGGGCGCCGATGTTTGTGGGGAGATTGTCGGATTGGGCCCCGGCGTTGCCGAAACCCGCCTGGGCCAGAGGGT
>JANNSA010000550.1:0-9342 GCA_031402115.1 Hyphomicrobiaceae bacterium
CCCAGCCGAGGCCCCAGGCACCGAGCGTCGGGCTCTCCCAGTCGTCCTCGACAAAGCGGATGTCGTGTAGCTTCGGGTCAAGACCGATGGCGGCCAGGCTTTGCAGATAGAGCTCCTGGAAGTCGGGCGGTGACGGCTTCATGATCACCTGGAACTGGTAATAATGCTGCAGCCGGTTCGGGTTCTCGCCATAGCGGCCATCCTTGGGCCGGCGCGACGGCTGCACATAGGCCGCGTTCCAGGGCTTTGGCCCGAGCGCGCGCAAGGTCGTGGCCGGATGAAACGTGCCGGCGCCAACCTCCATGTCATAGGGCTGCAGGACGACGCAGCCCTGCGCGCCCCAGAACTGCTGCAGGGTCTGGATCAGGTCCTGGAACGAGCGCTGCGGGTTGAGCCCATGCACCGGCGCCAGAGCCGGGGTGGCGGCGGGCACGGTGCGAGCGACGGCATATTTCGGCATGGCTGAGACATCCTGAGCGCTGTTCCTCGCGCGGTTGCCTAGCACAGTTCGCCCGCGCTGAAACCGCTGGCGAGCTTAGCGATACTCGCGTGGTCGGCACCGAAGGAAGGCGGAATGGGCCACTGGCCGTGTTCAGCCCTTTTATAGCGGTCCAATCTGACTAAGGATAGTCAGCACACCAAGTGATACACTTCGCGTGCGGTTGTGTGGGCGGCGTCGGGTGCGAAAGGCGCCTTCGCCGTATCGCACCAGAGGCTGGCATTCACGGCCGGTTGCGGTGCGATACGGCCTGCAGAAGGCCTTTCGCACCCTACATGGCCGCAACCCAGTTTGCGGATGAACATGCGCGGCGGCGTCGGGTGCGAAAGGCGCCTTCGCCGTATCGCACCAGAGGCTGGCGCCCACGGCCCGGTTCGGTGCGATACGGCCTGAAGAAGGCCTTTCGCACGCTACATCGTCGCAACCCAGTTTGCCGAGGCATTCGCAGCGATTGGTGTTCGAAGTGCCCTAACCGCGCGCCGCCGCCGCAATGGCTTGGAACTGCAGCAGCAGGAAGCTGCGCTTGTCGAGGTTGAGGGCAAGGGTTTCCAGGCGGGCGGCTTCCATGGCAGCCCACAACTCGGACCAGCGGGCGGCGGCGGCCATGCCGCCATCGCCGCCAAGGCGGCGGAACAGGTCGGTCTCGCCGGGCAGGGCGCCACGGCCGCGCGCGAGGTGGCGCACGAGGCGGCCGAGCAGATCGCGCAACAGGCTCATCGCCAGGCTGAAGCGGGCGCTCGCGGCAGCCGGCGACAATTCATCGGCGAGTCTGTGCGCGGTTTCCAGGTCGATGACGGGCGCCCGCGCCAAAAGCTTATTCAGGCGCTCGTACAACTCAAGTCCGCCGGTCGCCGACAACGTCAGTGCCCGGCCGACGCTACCGCCGGCCAGGCCCGCGTAAAGTGCCGTGTCTTCGGGCGCGCGCTCGGTGAGGCCGGCAGCGGCGAGTGGACCGGCCACCGCCTTGGCCAGGTCCCGGGCCCCCAACGGCGCCAGGTCGAGACGACGGCAGCGCGACAGGATGGTTGGCAACAGCCGGCCCGGCTCGCTGGACACGATCAGGAACAGTGTGCGTTTCGGCGGTTCTTCCAGGGTTTTCAATACCGCGTTGGCGGCCGACGGGTTCAACTCCTCGCCACGATCAATGATCACCGTGCGCCATTGCCCGTCCTCGGTGGTGCGGCCCAGGAAGTCCTTGAGACCGCGCACGTCCTCAACCGCGATCGTCGTGCCGTGCTTTTTGGTTTTGTCGTTCCAGGTGCGGCGCAAGGTGAACAGGCCGAGATGCGATAGCGCCTGCACCTGGCGGATCGCCGGCGTAGCGAAATCAACGTTGAGGCTGTCAGCAGTCGGGCTCTGCTTATGCTGTGACAGAGCAAAGCGCGCGAACCGCCAGGCGAGCGTGGCTTTGCCGATCCCCTCGGGGCCGGTCAGTAGCCAAGCGTGATGCATGCGGCTGGCATTGAAGCCGTCGAGGAGTGCAGCCTCGGCGTTGTCATGGCCAAACAATTCCGGGGTGAAGCGCGGATGTGGGAACGGCTCCAGCCGGTCGGCCTCGGGCGCGGCCGCTTCGGCCTCGAAGGTTTGTGAGCGGGCAGCTGGCGCCTTGCGCTTGACCGTCATGACGCCGGCCCGTTGCCGAGGCGCAATCGAACCGCAGTGTCGATCTGCGCGGCGACGGCGTCAGCGTCGAGACTGGCGTCAACGAGGACGCATCGGATGGGTTCAGCCCGTGCGATCGCCAGGAAGGCGGCGCGGACGTTGTCGTGGAAGGCGGCGTTGCGAGCATCGAAACTGTTGCCAGCAGCCCGGCCGGCGACGCGCGCCGCGCCAATCACCGGATCGAGATCGAGGATCAGCGTCAGATCAGGCACGGTGCTGCCGACCACATGGCGCTCAATGCCCGTGACGACGGCATCAGGCAGGGCGCCCGCGACACCCTGATAGGCGCGGGTGGAATCGGCGAAGCGGTCGCAGATCACCCAGGTGCCAGCGGCGAGCGCGGGACGGATGGTGCAGACGAGATGATCAGCGCGGGCGGCAGAGAACAACAACAGCTCGGTCAGCGCGTCGGCGTGATTGGCAGGCGCGAAGATGAGGTCGCGGATGCGCTCGGCAAGGGCTGAGCCGCCGGGTTCGCGCGTTGTCAGCACGGATTGTCCAGCCGCTCGCAAGCGTGCAGCCAGCCGGGCGACCTGGGTCGACTTGCCGGCGCCTTCGCCGCCTTCCAGCGTAATGAAACGGCCTGCTGGTTTGCCACTCACGGAAACAGCGCCAGCTGATCGATGCCGAGGGCCTCGGGCAGGTCATGCATCAGGTTGAAGTTCTGAATTGCCTGGCCGGCCGAGCCCTTCACCAGGTTGTCGATCGTGGCGATGACGATGGCGCGGCCAGGAATGCGGTCGGCGAAGACGCCGATCTGGACGTAGTTGGAACCGCGCACATTCTGGGTCGCCGGGATCTGGCCTGACTTGAGGACGCGCACGAACGGCGCATCGGCGTAGGTGGTGGAGAGCGCCGCGCGCAAAGCCTCAGCGCTGGCGCCTTTCGCCATCCGCACATGGCAAGTTACCAGCTCGCCACGGCTCATTGGCACCAGATGCGGTGTGAAATTGACGATCACCGGCCGGCCAGCGGCGCGGCCAAGTTCCTGCTCGATCTCGGGGGCATGGCGGTGCTTGGCGATTGCATAGGGCGATAAGCCTTCGCCCGCCTCGCAGAATAGCGTGCCTTGCTTCAGCGAGCGGCCGGCGCCGGACACGCCTGACTTGGCATCGATGATGATGTCGTCGGTCCCCACGAGCTTGCCTGCGATTAGTGGCAACAGGGCGAGGAGAGTTGCGGTCGGGTAGCAGCCGGGACAAGCGACCAGCCATGCCTGGGCGATGGCTGTCCGGTTGATTTCCGGCAGGCCATAGACGGCTTCCTGGATCAGTGCTGGCGCGCCATGCTCAAGGCCATACCATTCGGCATAGACCTGAGGGTCGCGCAGCCGGAAGTCGGCCGACATGTCGACCACCTTCAGGCGCTTGGGCAGCTTGGCGATGATCTGGTGTGCGGTGCCGTGCGGCAGGCCACAGATCACGGCATCGGCCTGATCCCAATCGGCGTCCTCCTCGGCGATTAATCTGGGTAAGCCAAAGCCGTCGAGATGCGGGAATACATCCTCCACAGCTTTGCCGGCGTGGGTTTTGGCGAGCAGCTGCGTGATCTGAATTGCCGGGTGGCGCAGTGCCAGCCGGATAAAGTCGGCGCCCGTGTAGCCTGATGCGCCGATCACCGCGACGCGGACCGCGGCAAGGTTGTTTGTATCTGTGTGCGTCAATTTCTTGCGGGCCGGCGAAAGAGTCATGGTGTTCACTTCGTTTAACGGCTGATGCAACCGGCATGACGGCGTGCCGCGTCGATCAAACACTACTCCGCTAGAGCGTTTATGCCATGCCGGGCATCGCGTCCAAACTCCATCAACCCGTGCTTGGCTGCCCTAGTCAAGCCATGCGGCGAAGTGATAGTGCAACGCAGCAGGTCGAGAGTGGGTGGTGCCAGGTGCGCTGGAACCGAATTTGCATGAACCAAGGCTGGGATTGGCGCGTCAGAGCGCGAACGTCATCAGGGGTCGTATCAGCATGTCCGTCAGCGTTACCGTGCCGCCACCACTTTCACCGCTTGCCACGCCAAGTATAGCGCCGTCCGGTGAACTGGTCCGCATCACCTGGGAGGGCTCGCCCTGGTCGTTGGTCGCGCTCGGCGCCATTAACCTGCTGCTGTCGATCGTGACGCTTGGCATCTACAGCTTCTGGGGCCGCACGGAGGTGCGCCGCCGCATCTGGTCATCCGTACGCATCAATGGCGAACCGCTGGAGTACACGGGGCGTGGCAAGGAGCTGTTTTACGGCTTCCTGATCGTGTTCTTCTGCATGCTGCTGCCGATCCTGCTGCTGGTCGTCGCCGTCCAGATTCTAGCTGGACCTGAGTATGGCATCCTTATTTTGTTGCCGTTCTACATCATCTTTCCGTTCCTGTTTGGTCTCGCGATCTACCGCACCCGGCGTTACCGGCTGTCGCGCACGCGCTGGCGCGGCATTCGCGGATCGCTGGTCGGATCGCCGTCGAGCTATGCCTGGGGACACTATTGGACATTGATGGTGGCAGCCATGGCGATGGGCTGGCTCAGCCCCTGGCGGGCAAACTACCTGCAGCGCCGGATCACCAACGATACGCGCTTTGGTGACCAGAGCTTTGTCTATCGAGGTCAGGCTGGCCCGCTCTATCCGCCCTATGCAGTGGCTTGGCTCGGCGGCGTGATCGTCCTGGGTTTGTACATCGGCTTGATTGCTTGGTTCTTCACCGCCAATCAGGAGCGATTTGCCGAGCAAGCTGAGACGGGGGTGCCATTCCAGCTGACCTGGCAGGAGAACATCGGGTTGTTTGCAGCAGTGATGCTGATGATCTTCGTCTACGCGCTGTTCGCCGGCTGGTACAATGCGCGCCGGCTCAACCACTTCACCAACAACACGGTGTTCCAGGGCTTGAAATTCAAGCTGGAAGTTTGGGGCCTGGGGCTTGTCTGGCTGTTCATCTCTAACCAACTGATGTCATTGTTCACGCTTGGCATCCTAGGGCCTGTCGCCGAGGCCCGCGCGGCCAAGTACGTCATCGACCGGATGGCGACGGAAGGCACGCTCGACATTGCAGGTATCAGTCAGAGCCAGGCGCATCTTGATGGTACCGGTGAAGGTCTGGCGGAAGCATTCGACATTGATGCGTTTGGTTGAGCCGGACGCAGGGCTGAACTGGCACTGGAGGAGCAAGCGCGATGGCGGTTCCGCAATTTACAGGCCGCTGGACTGACGGCCGGCATGCCGGAGTGAGCCACGTCGGCATCCGCATTGAACACGCGCTGGAGATCTGGCCGGCCAAGGCTGAGATTCCGGAGAAGTGGTCGCTGCACCGGCTGAAGTCAGCAGTGCCGCTCAAGGCCTCAGCCAAAGACGCCTTGATTACATCCCAGGATCATCCGGGGCAGACCTTGTTCGTCGCCGATCCAGCTTTCGCGGCGCAACTCTTGAAGGCAGCGCCGCACCTGTCGCCCGGCCGTGAGCGCTGGCGCTATGCGTGGCCCGGCGTCATACTCGGTGGTGCCGTGGCACTGAGCGCGGGTTGGATATACCTGTTCGACATCAATCCGGCCAAAGCCGTGGCGCAGTTGATCCCCTATGGCGCGCGCGAGGGCATTGGCAAACAAGCAGTCACTTCATTCACGCGGGGCCATGCGGCGTGCACGGGCGCGGCAGGACGCGCCGCGCTCGATGTGCTGGCGCGCAAGCTGTCCGATGCCGCCGATTCCAAGCAGCAATTCAAGGTCGAGGTGGTCAATTGGGACATGGTCAACGCCTTTGCGTTGCCCGGCGAGCACGTCGTGCTGATGTCCGAGTTGATCAAGGACGCCGCATCGCCCGACGAACTGGCGGGTGTGCTGGCGCATGAGATGGGGCATGGCATTGAGCTGCACCCAGAGGCCGGCATTGTCCGCGCCATCGGCATGTCAGCGGCGATGGAGTTGGTGTTCAGCGGTTCATCGGGCACGATTGGCAATCTTGGCGCCATGCTGCTGCAATTGCGCTATTCCCGGGTCGCCGAGCGCGAGGCCGATGAACACGCACTGCGCATCCTGAAGCGCGCGCAGATCAGCCCCAAGCCGATCGCCGATTTCTTTGATAAGTTGACGAAACTGGAGGGCGGAACCGCCAAAACGGAACCTGGCTCTGGCGACACGAAAGCCACAGACGCCGAGAGCACCGCTGGCGGCACCGATGTTGGCAACATGTTCGCAACTCATCCCCCGAGCCCGGAACGCGCCAAGTTCTTCCGCGATGCGGCCACTTATGCTGCCGTGCCGGCCTTGTCCGACGCGCAGTGGCAGAGCCTCAGGGGCATTTGCGCCGAGTGAGCATGGGATGAAGCCACAAGGCGCGCCGGCACTGACCTGGTACGAGGCGACGGCGCGCCCGGTATTGCCACGGGCGCCGTTGCGGGCTGTTGTCGAAACCGAAACCTGCGTTGTTGGCGGCGGCCTGGCGGGACTGTGCACGGCTCATGAGCTGGCGCGGCACGGCCGCGCGGTCGTCCTGATCGAAGCTGACCGGCTAGGCGCTGGAGCATCGGGGCGCAACGGCGGGTTCGTGTCACCTGGCTTCGCGCTGGGTCTTGATGACCTCGTGGCATCGGTCGGGTTGCCAGCCGCACAGTGCCTTTATGCGTATTCTGCAGCTGGGCACAGTTTCGTTCAAGATTTCGTCCTGGCCGCAGATGCGGCGGATCCGCAAGCCGCCATTCACATGGGTAACGGCGTTCTGGTGGCGCTGCGGGCGCCGGATCGGGCAGGCTTGCTGGCCTGTCGCGACGATATGGCGGCACGATTTGGCATCAACCAGTCATTTCTGGAAACCAGCACGGTTCGCCAGCTTGCCCGCAGCGACCGCTATCATCAGGGCCTTCACTCCGAGAGCGGCTTTCACATTCACCCGCTCAACTATGTTCGAGCGCTGGCTGACGCGGTCAATCGCGCTGGTGGCACCATTTATGAAAGCACGCGGGCCTGCTCGATCGCGAGCCGAGGCGGAGGCCACGTCGTTGCCACGGAGCATGGTGAGATCCGCACCCGCCATGTTGTGGTGTGTGTCAGCGCCTATGATCGGCAACTGGCACCGGCGATTGGCCGGGCGGTATTGCCAGTTTCAACCTACATCGCCGTGACGGAACGTCTCGGAGCCCGCGCCCAGTTGGCTATTGCAACCCGGGCAGCGATCGCTGACACGCGCCGGGCGGGCGACTATTACCGGTTGGTTGATGGCGACCGCATTCTGTGGGGCGGCCGCATCACGACGCGCCAAAGCCAGCCGCGCCGCCTGGCCGAACTGATGCGGCGCGACATGCTGTCGGTCTATCCGCAGCTCGCCACTGGTGCCTCGGGCTTGCCCCGCATGGACTACGCCTGGGCCGGGTTGATGGGTTATGCGCGGCACAAGATGCCGATCATCGGCGAGATCGCGCCAGGAATTTGGGCGGCAACAGCTTTTGGCGGTCATGGGCTCAATACAACGGCGATGGCGGGCATGTTGATTGCGCAAGCCATTGCGGGAGAGGCAGATGAGGTTCGCCGGTTTGCCGGCTTCGGGCCAGTGTGGGCCGGGGGCTTGGCCGGGCGTGCTGCCGTGCAGCTGAGCTATTGGACAATGCAAGCGCGCGATTGGCAGGATGAAAGGCGGGCGATTTCTGTCGCGAAACCGGCCGCCGGTTAACGCACGAACAACACGACCATGGAACCCAGCGCCATCAGGTCGATTGTGAAGATCGCCACGAACGTTGCGCTGCGAGCTAAGTTGGCCACCGTCGTTACTCCTTGACACCCGGTTGTTGATCCAGTGGTTCGAACAATAGTTCCAACTCGCTGAAAATCCGGTGAAAGCCCTGTTCACACAGGGTTCATGGAGCAAACGCGGTTAGCGATCTGTTACCTGCGTCACAGCTGATGCGATCGCGGCCGGCCGCCGCTCGGGCAGGCCTGCTTGTTCAAGAACAATAAATCTGTATGGTCCGGCCGACCGGCGACGGTGCAAGCTTGCTTTCTTGAGCGGGCGGCACGGCGTGCGCGTCGTTCCGCTGCAAATACGAGACCCTCCGCTATTCATGGCATCCCCGGTGATCATCGCGTTGGACGCCATGGGGGGAGACGGGGGCCCGGCGATTGCTATTGCCGGCGCGGCCATAGCCTTGGTGCGGCATCCTGAGATCCGCTTCCGTTTGCATGGCGACAAGGCATTAATTGACCCACTCTTGGCACCGCATCCCAGGCTAGCCCGTGTCAGCGAGTTGGTGCATACGAATGTAGCCATCGCCAGCGACGAGCGGCCGAGCCAGGCACTGATGCGGGGCCGGTATGTCAGCAGTATGTGGCAGGCGATTGACGGCGTGAAAAAAGGCCAGGCCAGCCTTGCCGTTTCTGGCGGCAATACGGGCGCACTGATGGCGATGGCCAAGGTTTGCCTGAAGATGATCCCTGGTATCGATCGGCCAGTGATCGCCGCTGTCTGGCCAACGGTGGATGCCGAGTGCCTGGTGCTCGATCTTGGCGCCAATGTCGGTTTCTCGGCCGCGCAATTGATCGACACGGCTTTGATGGGCGCCATCACGGCGCAGGCGCTGTTCGATTTGCCCAGACCAAGCGTAGCGCTGCTGAACATCGGTGTTGAAGAGGTTAAGGGCCTGGAGGATATCAAGCGCGCCCATCTCGCGCTGAAGGCTGCGACCAATCTACCATTCGAATATAGGGGCTTCGTCGAGGGCGATCAGATTGGGCATGGTGCCGCCGATGTTGTCGTGACAGATGGCTTTACCGGCAACATTGCCTTGAAAACCGCTGAAGGCACGGCCCGGCAGATCGCCGCATACTTGAAACAGTCAATGCGTCGCTCGCCACTTGCCATGGTCGGCGGCTTTCTGGCGCAAGGCGCCTTCCGCGTTCTCATGCGCAAGATGGATCCGCGGCGCTTGAACGGTGGTGTCTTCCTCGGCCTCAACGGCCTTGTCATCAAGAGCCATGGCGGCACCGACGCCACCGGCTATGCCAGCGCCATCGATATTGGCTATGATATTGCCAGAGCCGGACTGGTCGCCAAGATCGCGCGTGATCTTGAGGCGACAATCGGAGGAATCAAGGGTTCGCTCGCGGCGGATGGCGCTATGCCAGCTTCGGGCTCCCGCAAGTCTCATGGTAGAACATGACAGTCGTGCGTTCAGTCATCCGTGGATGTGGTGGGTATCTGCCCGCCCGGATTGTTACC
>JANNSA010000551.1:0-4080 GCA_031402115.1 Hyphomicrobiaceae bacterium
TCTCGCCGCCGATCAGGGCGCAGCCGGCGTCCTTGCAGCCCTCGGCGATACCGGTAATGACGCGCTCAGCAATGCCAAGCTGCAGCTGGCCACAGGCGAAGTAATCAAGGAAAAACAGCGGTTCGGCACCTTGCACCAGCACGTCATTGACGCACATCGCGACCAGGTCACGGCCGATCGTGTCATGCGAGCCAGTGGCGATGGCGATCTTCAATTTGGTGCCGACGCCATCATTGCCCGAAACCAGGATCGGGTCGACATAGCCAGCGGCGCGCAGGTCGAACAGGCCGCCAAAGCCGCCCAGCACGGCGTCGGCGCCAGGTCGCATGGTGGCGCGCGCCAACGGCTTGATGCGCTCGACAAGCGCATTGCCGGCGCTGATGTCCACACCGGCATCCGCATAGGTGGTGCCCTGCGGGCCCTGAGCCGCGCGAGCGCTGTCGTACCGATTCATTGTGGCCGTCTCCTTCGTGGGCAGCCTTTGCGCGACCATGCTTGATTTCCATGAACAAGTCGTCTCCATCCACGGAAGACTTTGAGTCAAGTTGCGATTCCCGTGGGCAAGGGCGTCGATGCAACGGTCGGCAGCGTTCCCGTATTGACCATTGTCCCAATTTCGCCCGCTGAAGCTGGCATCGGCATGCATATCGCGATCGCTAGCGCGGCAAGGGGAGAACAGTGTGGCAAGACGCTTCGGCCCGATGGCCCTTGGATTGGCGATGGCAGGGGTCTGGCTTTGCCTCGCGTCAGGAAGCCCGCGGGCGGCGGAATCCGTCTACACGATCGCCAACTATCCGGCTGAGGCGTCCGCTGCGAATGCGGTTACCGCCAAAGCAGACGCACTGGCACAGGCGCAAAGCTCAGCCTGGCGCTACCTGATGAAGCGGCTGGTTCCGGTAACGGCCTACAAGCGGTTGCCGCGCATCGCACCGGAGCGCATCGAGGACATGGTCGAGGGCGTGTCGGTGCGCAACGAGCAGAACTCGCCAACGGAATATCTCGCCACGCTGGATATCAACTTCAAGCCGGCCGCCATTCAGCAGGTGATGAAGTCGTACAATCTGCCCTATCTCGACCGGCAGAGCGGGCCGATCACGCTGATCCCGATGTTCGCGGTCGATCCGGGCGCCGGTACCGCCGGCAGCATCCGGCCCAATGAAGCGCAACGCATCTGGCGGCAGGCCTGGACCGGGCTCGATCTTGGGCACGCGCTGACGCCAGTACGGCTGGCAGTGCCGGGTCCGTCGGCGGATAACGATGTGTTCGTCAAGCTGGCCAAAGGCGACATGAGCAAGCTCGGTATCATCGAGGCTGAGACCAGTGCTGAGCGGTTGGTGGTAGCGCTGGCAACGGCGACGGATGATGGCAAGGTATTGCAGGTGCTGCTGGTTGGCCGCGATTGGGCTGGCGACCTGTGGTGGCAGAACCGCACGCGCATTGCCGTTGATGACCTGGCCTATTCGGCGGAATCCGCCGCGATCCTGTCGCTGGCAGTGTTGGAGGGGCGCTGGAAGTCGCGCAGCGCGCCATCGACGCCACAGGCCAATGTCGCGCCCGCAGCTGTCTGGTCGGCTAACCAAGACCAGTTTGCCTTGACCGCTCAGTTCGGGTCACTCGGCCAATGGCAGCAAATGCGTCAGCAGATCAGTCAGTTGCCAGGAGTTCAAAGTGTCCAGGTCGGACAGTTATCAACGCGTCAGGCGGAGGTGACGATTGCCTATCCTGGTGGCGCAGAGGCGTTGGGCAACGCACTGGCCTTGCAAGGCTTCACGCTGGTCAACGAAGGCGGCAGGTGGATACTTCGCCCCGTATGACTTAAGGAATCCGGACCGGAGACGGCCGGATTTCTGAGATCGGCCTACCGACCAGGCGGCCTTGCGGCCTGATCCTGCTTAAGACTTGAAAAGCCTAAATTTGGTGTGGGCTGGTAATAGGCTCCATTTGTTAGTTAGTCTGCGCCTGAACCCGCGCCATCATTTTGTACGAGCCCTAAGGTCTTGGCCGCTTTGTATCTCCCGAATCTCCTCTCGCTCGGCCGCGCCTTGCTTGTGCCGCTCGCCGTCTGGCTGATCATCTCGGGCGAGGCGCGCTGGGCGTTCGTTGTCATGGTGGTAGCCGGGACGACCGATGCACTCGACGGCTGGCTGGCCAAGCGCTATGGCTGGGAGACGGAACTCGGCGCCTATCTCGATCCGCTCGCCGACAAGCTGCTGCTGGTCAGTGTTTTTGTCACGCTTGGTGTCGCCGGCCAATTGCCAGCCTGGCTGGTGATCATGGTGGTGGCACGCGACGTGATGATCGTTATCGCCGTGCTGCTCTCGTGGATGCTTGAGCAACCGCTGCGCATCCAACCCCTGCGGATCAGCAAGTGGAACACGGCGGCGCAGATCATCCTGGCGCTGGTGACGCTGGCTGATATGGGCTTTGGGCTTGGCTGGGCGCTGCCACGTCAGGGGCTGGTGCTGCTGGTCGCGGCGCTGACCGTCGCGTCAGCCGGCGCCTATGTTATTGCCTGGCTGCGGCACATGACGGGAGGCGCGCCACCGCCGCCACCAGCGTCGACAGTGAGCAAGGAACAGTCGCCGTGAGCGCGTCCGCCGAGCAATTGGTGTTCGACTTGCCGCTCCGGCCGGCTTTCGGAGCCGCTGACTTCATTGTCGCGGGCAGCAATGCGGCAGCGGTGCGGCTCATCGACCTGTGGCCAGCATGGCCAGCGCCAACCCTGGTGCTGATGGGGCCCGAAGGCAGCGGTAAAACGCATCTGGCGACGGTTTGGCAGTCGGCGTCGGGGGCCGGCCGGATTGGTGCCACCGAACTCAAGCATTATGAACCCCTGGCGCATGCGGGGCGCCCGCTGATCATTGAGGATGGTGATCGCGGCATTGGAGACGAGAAAGTCTTCTTCCACGTGCTCAACGTCGCTCGGGAAACCAAAGGACATGTTCTGGTGACCGGCCGCACGCCGCCGGCTGACTGGCCGATTGCCTTGCCGGACCTGAATTCGCGATTGCGGGCGGCGCCCTTGGTCAAGCTCGGCCCGGTCGACGATGAACTGCTGCGGGCCGTGCTCGTCAAATTGTTCAGTGACCGGCAATTGCCAGCCACGCCGGCCGCCATCAACCATTTGGCGCGGCACATGGAACGGTCGATGACCGCCGCGCTGGCCGTGGTCGCCACCGTCGACCGGCTGTTGTGGCAACGTCAGGGCGGCGTCACGCGAGGGCTGGCGCGCGACGCACTCGCCGAACTGGGTTGCGATCCGGTCGATGGCGAAGCAGGTGACTTGGACGACGAACTGTCATCAGATTGATTTATTGACGCTGATAGAATTGCGTGGGGTCCGTTTTCGTGCGGCTGTGGATCAATCTTGACATGGCCGCGCTGGGGGCTGTCTACGACATAATTCCGCGAGCGTCATGACAGCGATGTGACACCATTTTGGTGGCACTCAAAACGATTGACGCGCGGAAGGCCGTCGCGGGTGGCGGCCATGACAAGAATTGAGCTGGCTGATCAAGCCGTTTGCAATGCAGGGAATGCGGGCCAATCGCGCCCGAAGGAGTAAGGTGCATGGGCCGTCGACTGAAGTCTGAGGAAGACACGGCGATCGATGCCCAGGCGGCGTCGGCTGAAGCCCTGCGCAACAGTCCCGATCGCTTCTACAACCGGGAACTGTCGTGGTTGCAGTTCAATCACCGGGTGCTTGAGGAAGCCGGCAACCACCGCCATCCCTTGCTCGAGCGCGTGCGCTTTCTGTCGATCTCGGCTTCGAATCTCGACGAGTTCTATATGGTCCGCGTCTCTGGCCTGCACGAGCAAGCCGCAGCGGGCCTCGGTGATGTCAGCTCCGACGGGCTGACAGCGACTGAGCAATTGACGGAAATTGCGGCAGTCGTCGGCAGTTTGACCAGCGATCAGCAAACCTGCTGGGCCGGGCTGGTCAGTGAGTTGACCGCAGCTGGTATCCATATCCTGGGCGCCAACGATCTGAGCGCAGCCGAGCGCCATTGGCTGGAGCAATGGTTCGACGAAGAAGTCTTTCCGCTGCTGTCGCCGATTGCCGTTGATCCCGCGCATCCG
>JANNSA010000552.1:0-1589 GCA_031402115.1 Hyphomicrobiaceae bacterium
TGCTGTTGCCGATCGAAACCTGGTCGGCTGCCTGTGCTTGCCCTTCGGCGCGCACGAGTTGTTCGGTCGTTAAGCCCTCATCAGCCAAGCGATGTTCAAGCCAACTATTGGCGAAGGCAAAATTTGGGTTCTGCCCCTGCAAATGGCGAGTTAACTCTGCCAGAAAGGCACCCGATAGGGTTGGGTTGGTGCGGGCCATATCCGCCAGCACCAGGATGAGATCCGTCGGCTTCTGCTCCACGACGGTGACCATACGCGCCGCCCAGTCACCGGCCAGATCGCGGTCGCGGCGTGCGGAGGCAATTCGTACTGCGACGCGCCGCAGATTCTCGATCAATGCCAGGCGCAACATCAACGGCAGAGCCCATAACTCACCCAGCTTCAGCGACGCGACCGATTGATAAGACGCGATGAACACATTTAGGCTGGCGGCATCGATGCGTCCATCAACGTGCGCGATCAGTTCCAGAGCGATGCCATAAGCACGGGGAAAACCTGCGCCAGGGCCATTCGCCAGACGCGGCAGTTCCCGACTATAGGATGGCGGCAGCAGTCGCCGGATCGCGCGGATTTGTTCTTCGACGAGGTAGAAATTATCAAGCAGCCATTCGGCCGCAGGCTCGATTCGACGATCTTGATTGGCAGAAGCCGTCACGAGATCGTAAGTCCCGATCAGCACCAGTTCGTTTTCGTCCAGCCGCGGCAACAATCTGTCGCCCGCCCGCCCGGCAGACAATTGGTGTGACGCGGCGATCGACTTCGCGTGCCGCTCCAACTGATCGATGCTGAAAAGTTCCGCTCGTAGAGGCTGCTCGTCCGCGGTCTTCGTGGGCGATGATTCCTGATTAGCAGACTGTCGCCATGTCAGAAGCCGCAAAAGCTTTTTCGTGATGACCGGCACATGCACTTAGCCTCCATTTACCCTGGCGGCGTCAGTTGCAGCGAGAGCGAACGCCTTGAGTATAGTTCAAATGGGACAGTATCCGAACCCGGCAATGAAGTAACGATGGCTACTTAGCCCTGCAATTCATCGCCTAGCTGTCGAGAATCAGGCCGAAGTGCTGGCGTTTACTTCGTCCCTCCGTGAATATCGACGTTACTTCTTGATGCGGTTTCCATCGGCACCTAACAGCAAGATGTACGGCTAGCTGGCAATGTTCACTCGAAGTGATTGCCGTCGTCGAAGCGAGAGAGCGTGGCGATAACACTGGTGCCTTGGCCTTCCCTGGGAGGCTGCATTTTGGGCCCGGCAACTTGTGAATTCCAAATGCACTACGATGGTAATGATTCCCGCACCCGGAGTGTGCGGGCTACTATCGCCGCCGGATCAAACACTTCGCTTTTATCACACGTCGGTCCGACACGCCGACGCGCACTAGTAGGACGGCTCAGCCTCTGGACCGACTGTCGAAAAGTCGTCAACGCGGCCGGTTTCTGCGGCGGTTCAGAAAACGACCGTATTTTGCCACAAAGCCAAACGATCTCTAGCGCGCGTCGGTCCGAGACACCGAGTTAGGCGGGCATCTATTTGCCGGCGGTACGCGTCTGTGCGATGCTAAAATCCCGTCCGGGGCAAAACGAGCGTCCTC
>JANNSA010000553.1:0-2347 GCA_031402115.1 Hyphomicrobiaceae bacterium
CGTTGGTGAGGATATCGAGTTTAAGGAGTTGTTTGTCCTGGATTACAGATACACACCACACCGATATGAGTATCCCAACGGCTAGAGCAGCAATGAATACTGAAAGCGCAAATCCATTAGACATGTCGTCCGACCTGGCAATGCTATAGAAAATCCACCAAGTAAAAAGGGTTGCGGCCGGAACGAAAAGCCATCCAAGCCCTGACATGTCATCTGCCGCGACAACCTGAAGTGACGCAATGTTCCGAATTTGGAACGACGTCGGCCCGGCGTTCAGTGAACCTCGCGCGATGGTAATATTAGACGATTCGAGAGTATCGATCCGCGGCTGCGGGGGTGGTACCGGGACGTCACGTTTGGCCACGGGATTCCTCCGCCGCGCTAACAACCTCTCACGAAACTCTACGAGTCAGACCTGTCACAATCATCATGTTCGCACTGCGGCAAATTGATCAATGGGAGAGAAGCTGCATCGTAACGTCAATGCAGCGTTATCTCACAACAAGCGCCTATGACTTCAGTAGACGCTCATACTCATCGTGCGGCCCGATCCAGAACCATGTCACGGTGTCGCCGTCGAGACCGCCGAGGGCGCGGTGATGGATGCCGATACGAATCGAATAGATTGGATCGACGGCGTGTGTCCTCTTGAAATGCAGCGATGGGTGAGCCGGATCGGCCATCCACTGCCGATAGGCACTGCGGGCTCGCTCTTGCACGGCTAGTGGCTGATCCTGAAAAAGTCTCCAGAATTTACGTGTCGTGCGCGATTTCATGGGTCGCCGATATCGGACGGATCGCCTTCATGAAATTCACCCAACGCAACATCTGCTTTCGCTTCCGTCCAGAGTCGCGACAACACGGTAGAGGAGCGTGGGTCCGCCAATAGAACGTCCCACTTTTCATCAACGGCTATCCGCTCTAACAGCTCACGTGCCAGAGCGTCTTGCTCCTGCGGAGGCAGGTTCCGAATGGCAACAATCGCTTGATCGATCAACATCATATCTGCAAAATAGCGGATGTGATGCTAGGCAGCAAACAAAAAAAACCGCCCCGAGGTTGCCCTCGAGGCGGTACATTTTGTTTGTGCGCGGCGACTCCCGTTCCGGGAGCCGGCCGCCGCGCACGATTTGTTCTGTCCGTGGCGGCCGACGCCGCGAAGCGGTGTCGCCACGGACCAGTTAGGCGACTTCCCTTACATCATATCATCCATGCCGCCCATGCCACCCATTCCGCCCATGCCGCCGCCATGGCCGTGGCCGCCGCCGGAGCCCTTCTTCGGGGCTTCGGCGATGCCGGCTTCGGTGGTGATCAGCAGGCCGGCCACCGAGGCGGCGTCCTGCAGCGCTGTGCGCACGACCTTGGCCGGGTCGATGATGCCCTTGGCGATCATGTCGACATATTCGTCGAGCTGAGCGTCGTAGCCGAAGGCGTCCGACTTGTTTTCGAGCACCTTGCCGACGACGATCGAGCCTTCCACGCCGGCATTGGCCGAGATCTGACGGATCGGTGACTGCAGTGCGCGGCGGACGATGTTGATGCCGGCTTCCTCGTCCTCGTTCAGGCCCTTGACGGTGATCGCCTTGATCGCCTTCAGCAGGGCGACGCCGCCGCCCGGCACGATGCCTTCTTCGACGGCAGCGCGGGTGGCGTTGAGCGCGTCGTCGACGCGGTCCTTCTTCTCCTTGACTTCCACTTCCGTGGCGCCGCCGACCTTGATCACGGCAACACCGCCAGCCAACTTGGCCAGACGCTCCTGCAGCTTCTCACGGTCATAGTCGGACGTGGTCTCTTCGACCTGAGCCTTGATCTGGGCGACGCGCGCCTCAATGTCGGCTTTCTTGCCGGAGCCGTCGACCAGGGTCGTATTGTCCTTGTCGATGGAAACCTTCTTGGCGCGGCCGAGCATGTCGATGGTGACATTCTCCAGCTTGATGCCGAGGTCTTCAGCGATCATCTCGCCACCCGACAGGATCGCGATGTCCTGCAGCATCGCCTTGCGGCGATCACCGAAGCCCGGCGCCTTGACTGCGGCGACCTTGAGGCCACCACGCAGCTTGTTGACGACGAGCGTGGCCAAAGCCTCGCCTTCGACATCCTCGGCGATGATCAGCAGGGGCTTGCCGGTCTGCACGACGGCTTCCAGCAGCGGCAGCATCGGCTGCAGGCCCGACAGCTTCTTCTCGTGGATCAGGATGTAGGGGTCTTCCAGCTCGACCAGCATCTTCTCAGCGTTGGTGATGAAGTAGGGCGACAGGTAGCCGCGGTCGAACTGCATGCCTTCGACAACTTCGAGCTCGGACTCCAGGCTCTTGGCTTCCTCGACGGTGATGACACACTCGTTGCC
>JANNSA010000554.1:0-2280 GCA_031402115.1 Hyphomicrobiaceae bacterium
AATGCATTCGAGCCGTCCACGGCATCGTGATGGCCCGTGAACACCGTGTTCAAGCGCCGTGAGTAATTCGGGGTCAGGCACTTACGCGCCGTCGACGGACGTGCCACTGGCGATCACGGCGACGGCGCGTAAGTGCCTGACCCCGAATTACTCACGGCGCTTGAACACGGTGTTCACGGGCCATCACGATGCCGTGGACGGCTCGAATGCATTGCACCAATCGGGCTACAGGCTGCTAACTTTCCGCCATCGTCGCCGTGCACCTGAAGTCTGGAGTTCTCATGCGCTTTGCCATCGCCGCCGCTGCCTTTGCTCTTTCCACGGTGCCCGCGTTGTGCGCCGATATGGTGACCTTGGAGAGCAAATTCAGCGTCAAGGAAACACTCGACCGGCTGGCCGGGGCGCTGGAGCAAAAGGGCATCAAGGTGGCCGCGCGCATTGATCATGCAGCGGGCGCAAAATTGGTGGGTATGGAATTGCCGCCGACAGAAGTTCTGTTGTTCGGCAATCCCAAACTCGGCACGCCCTTGATGCAGTCCAATCCGATGATTGGTCTCGATCTGCCGATGAAAGTGCTGGCTTGGCAGGATGCGGCCGGCAAGGTCTGGCTTGGCTACGCCGCGCCCGATGCGCTGAAGGCCCGCTACGGCATCGCCGATCGGGACGACGCCTTCAAGATGATGGCGGGTGCACTCAGTGGTCTGACCAAGGCGGCAAGCGGACTTTAGACGCCGTCGCAAAGCGAACCAACGGCCGTCGGTATGGTCTTGCGTGACTACTCCACTTCCGGCTCGTCGCCGGTGCGAATGAACGAGACGGCGGCGAAGTACGCCGTCGCGCCGAGCCACATCGTGAACACCAACGGTTCGGCGAAGGCCGGATGGTCCGGGCGTTCGGCGACGAACAACAGCCAGAAGCTGGTGAAGCTCCAGATCACGGTCATGGCAATGGTGGCCGGCCGGAAACGCGTCACGCGCAACGGGTGCACATACTTCCACGGCACGAAGGTCAGGATGGCGCAGGTGACGATGACGGCGAGGTTGACCCATTCCGGCGTGCGCAGGATGTGCAGATACAGCAGCACGACGTTCCAGACCGCCGGGAAGCCCTGGAAGTAGTAGTCGGACGTCTTCATGTTGGTGTTGGCGAAGCAGTACAGCGCTGTCGCCGCCATCAGGCAGGCCGCCGGAATGCCCCAACCGGCCGGCACCATGCCGAACGAATAGACCATCAGCGCCGGCGTGATGACATAGGTGGTATAGTCGACCACCAGATCGAGCGCCGCGCCATCGAAGCCGGGTGTCAGTTCCGTGACCTTGAAGCGCCGCGCCAGGCTGCCGTCGATGCCGTCGATGAACAACGCCAGCCCGAGCCAGAGATAAGCGTGCAGCTGCCGCCCTTCCAGGGTCGCGAACAGTGCCAGCAGCCCGAGCACGACGCCGGTGCCGGTGAACACATGCACGGCCCAGGCAGCGGCGAGTTTGGAATGCTCGGCGGCGCGCTTTTCAACCGATGAGATTCGTTCGGACAGCTTCATGGCTGGTTCAATGCCACATTCCCGTAGCGATGCAAGCAGGTGGTGCGGCAGTGTCCCCAAGTCACCACAGAGGCGAAGCGGCCGGGAGTGCCGGATTGAGATTGCGGTGGCGGTCCGATCTGAACTGCCGGCGCACCCCAGCCTGGGCGCCGCCGATGTTGACCTGAGACCTACGTATGTGCCAACTTTGAACCGATTAGCGGATTGTGCAACGGCAACGCCACAAAGTGCCGATCTGGCTGGCGCGTTAATTTTTGAGTCCGGAGGGGAAAGCCCGGTCCTATGGATCGCCAGGCAGCCATCGGGACGGCGGAATTGGGGGGCGTGTCGACATGTCGTTTCGGTTGAGCGTTGGGTTGTGGCTTGCCCTGTTGCCCGTGGGCGTCGCGCCCAGTCATGCGGCCCCGCATCCGTGCGCGGCGGACGCTGTCGCTCAGGCGGCCAAACTGCTGCGGTTTCACTTCGGCCCTGAACTTGCCGACATACAGGTCGGCGACGGCGACAAGGCGGTGCTCGGGACGCCGGTCAAGGCGCTGAAGGGCAAGGGCCGGTTCGCCGTGCTGACAGTCACCTCTGACATCTACAAGGCCAGTTACCGTATGCGCTTGATTTACGCCCAAGTAGGCGGAACCTGCTTACTGATGGGCCAGGAGATCCTGGAAGCCAGCAATCCCTTCTAGTAGGTGCGCCGCATCTGCTCGTCCGAGTTGTCCGGCGCGCAGCTGCCCAAAACTGCGTTGATA
>JANNSA010000555.1:0-8628 GCA_031402115.1 Hyphomicrobiaceae bacterium
CACCGAAAAACAGAGGATCAAAAACGCCGCCAATCAGCTCCGCTTCATGATCCGCGCGGAACTCGCTATGACCAGTGGCGAGGTCTCCAATCTGCTCGAAGTGCTTGATGAACTGGGCCGGGACTAATCAGCCGTGCAACACTCGCAGCGGCGGCCATCCCATCGGGCCGCGATCTGGCTAGCCGCATTTCAGGCGTGTAGCGTGGCACATAACGCAAGACTGAGTGAGCAACCCATGCCATCCCGCCTCGTTGACCTCGCCACTTGGCCCCGCGCCGATCAGTTCCGCTTCTTCCGCACCTATGCCAAGCCGCACTATGCCGTTACCTCGCGCATCGATGTCACGCGGTTGCTGCGCGACCTCAAACCGGCGGGCGTCTCGCCCTACCGCACTTGCGTCTATGCGATTGGCGCAGGCATCCATGCGGTGCCGGAACTCTGCATGCGGTTTCGTGGCGACACAGTTACACGCCATGATGCCGTCGAGCTGTCGATGACAGTGCCGCTGGCGAACGGCAACTTCAACTATGCCTATGTGCCGTTCCAGCCGGACTTCGTTGCCTTCGATACGCAGTGCGCGGCGATCATTTCGGCGACTGCGGCGGGATCAGGCCTGAACGCCAATTCTGGCGCGCGTGATGACCTCGCTTATCTGTCGTGCATGCCGTGGCTTGACTACACCGCCATCAACAACGCGCTGCCCGGCCCCGATGATTGCATTCCACGTGTGTCATGGGGCAAGTTCGTGACGAACGCAGCAGACGGTGCATCGATGGCGATGACCATCGAAGTGCACCATGCGCTGGTCGATGGCCGCCAGGTCGGCGACTATTTCGCGGCCGTGCAGGCGGCGCTGGACGCAGTTCAATTCGCGGCAAGAAGAGACTGAGCGCCTGAACCCGGTTGGCAGGGGACCCCGATCATGACGCACCTGTGGGTACGGGCGGAACAGCGGCCCAATGAGGAGCGCGTTGGCGTAACGCCTGAGTGCGCGGCGGCGCTGGTCAAGGCCGGCATCACCGTCACCGTCGAGTACAGCTCGGTGCGCGCCATTGCTATCAACGGCTACCGCGCCGCCGGTTGTGCCATCGCGCGCGAGAACGATTGGCCACACGCACCGGCTGATGCGATCATCTTCGGGCTCAAGGAACTGCCGGAAGATGGGTCGGCACTGACGCACCGGCACATCATGTTTGGCCATGCCTATAAAGGCCAGCCAGCCGGTCAGGTGCTGCTTGGGCGGTTCAAGGCCGGCCGCGGCACGCTCTACGATCTGGAATATCTGGTCGATGAAGCGGGGCGGCGCGTCGCGGCGTTTGGCTATTGGGCGGGCTATGCCGGCGCGGCCGTGGCGCTGAAGTGCTGGGCGGCGCAACAGCGCGGCCAGATCGCCGGGCCGGTTGGCAGATATGCGGACAAAGCAGCGTTGAAGGCTGATCTCAATGCTGAACTCGCCGGCATGGGGCGGCCGCGCGCGCTGATCATTGGCGCGCTGGGCCGCGTTGGCACGGGCGCAGCTGATCTGTGCGGGTCCATCGACGTGTCCGTGACCCCTTGGGACATGGCGGAAACCGCTTCGGGCGGGCCATTCCCGGAAGTGCTGCAACACGAGATTTTCCTCAATTGCATTCTGGCTCGTCCCGGCTGCCCGGTGTTCGTGCCGGCTTCGGTGACGACCGAACCGCGCACGCTGACCGTGATTGGCGATATCGCCTGCGATCCCACCTCGGCGTACTCGCCGATCAAGGTCTATGACCGGACGACCGATTGGCAGGCGCCAGCGCTGCGTGTCTACGCCGCGCCGCCGCTGGACGTGACGGCGATCGACAATCTTCCCTCACTTTTGCCGCTGGAAAGCAGTGAAGATTACGCCGCGCAGTTATTGCCCTCGCTGCTGGCATTGGGCAGCTTGGACAAAGGCGTTTGGGGCCGCGCCAAGGCCGAATTCGACCGTCATGCGGTCAATCTGTAGGGGAGTGGCGATCATGACGGTGCATTGGTGCGGAACGGGTTTGTCGTCGGGTCCGGGACTGCGGCGGCTGCTTGAGAACGGCCACAGGGTCGTGGTGTGGAACCGCACTGTCGAAAAAGCGCGCGAGCTGGTCGGCGGTCTCACCAGCGATGTGCGCGCCTATGCGCTCGACGCTGTGACGGCGGCCTTGCAGCCGGGCGATGTGGCGATTTCCATGCTGCCCGCCGATCAGCACGTTGGCATCGCCAAAGCCTGCCTGGCGAAGGGTGCCAACTTCGTTTCGTCATCCTACATCGCTCCCGAGATGCGAGCCCTGGAAGCGGAGTTCCGCGCCAAGGGATTGGCGTCAGTCAACGAGGTTGGGCTCGATCCCGGCATCGACCATTTGATGGCGCACGATCTTGTCGCGCGTTACCGGGCATCGTCGGGCTATCACGCTGACAACGTCCTGAGCTTCACGTCCTATTGCGGCGGCGTGCCAAAGGTCGCCAATCCGTTCCGCTACAAGTTCAGCTGGGCGCCAGTCGGCGTGCTGAAGGCCCTGCGCTCGCCATCGCGCAGCCTGCGTGACTTCAAGGAATTGCGCGTTGACCGGCCGTGGAACGCTATCACCGCCTACGACGCGCCGCTGCCAGTCGCGGAGAGCTTCGAGGTCTATCCGAACCGCGACAGCTATCCGTTCATGGCGGACTATCACTTCGACCCGGCCTGGAGGGTGCGGGACTTCGTTCGCGGTACGATCCGCTTGAATGGTTGGTCGACGGCCTGGGCGCCGGTGTTCCGCGAGATCGAAACGCTCTCCGGTCCGTCGGGAGATGCGCGGCTGGCGGCAATGGCGGCTGAGTTCCTGAAGGACAATTCCTACGCGCCCGGTGAGCCCGATCGCGTCATACTGTTCGTATCGTTGCGGGCCGAGCGCGACAGCAAACCCGTGTTCCACGAAACCTGGGCGATGGATGCCTGGGGCGATGCGACGGGCACGGCGATGGGCCGGCTGGTATCCGTACCCGTGTCGCTGGCGGTCGAGTCCGTGCTACGCGGCGAGTTCGCCAGTGGCGTGCATGCGGCGCCTGAGGAACCCAAGGTGCTGGCAAGTTGGCTCGGTCACGTGCAAGGGCTGGCGCAGTATATGCAGCGCGTCGACCACCTCGCATAGGGTGGTGGTGTAGGTTGGCAGACGGAGCAACACGGCAATTGACAAGCTCTGCGATCTTTTTGCAGGACAGTCACGACGCTGATCTCGTGGCGGCGCGCCGGGCGGTGCTGAAGCGCGATGGGGCCGTGATGATCGAACATGCCCTGCTGCCGCGCGATCTCACAGCAATGGCCGCACTGTTTGCTGCTGGCAGGCCAGGACGGCGGCTCGATGCCAGCGCCGCAGCCGACATCAAGCGGCTGGCAATGCATCCCAGCCTTTGCCGTTTGGTCGCGGAACTTGGCGGTCCGGAGTTGCGGCTCGTGCGGGTTGTCGCTTTCGATAAGTCGCCAAAGGCCAACTGGTTCGTGCCCTGGCATCAGGACCGCAGCATTGCTGTTGCCAGTCAATCCGACGCTCCTGGCTACAGCGCCTGGACCACGACGAATGGCAGCATCGATGTCGAACCACCGGTTTCGGTTCTTGAGGCCATGCTGACGCTCCGGGTGCACATTGACGCTTGTGATGAAGACAACGGGCCGTTGGAAATCCTGCGTGGCGGACACCGGCTTGGCCGTCTCGACAAGGAGGCAATTGCCGCCTTGGTCGCCGCCCATCCCACTGCTCTGTGCCTAGCCGCCCCCGGCGACATTCTGGCGTTGAAGTCCTTACTGCCGCATCGCTCGCAGCGCGCCCGCGTTCCGCGTCGCCGCCGCGTCCTGCACATCGATTACGGCCCGGCCCTGTTGCCATCGGGCGTCCGCTGGGCCCTGCCACACTAGCGGCGGCGCGCTCACGCAACTGAAGCGGTAAGCGACCAATATCCGACGGGCGCCTTGACGCCCTTGATGCTCTCGGGCGTCTGTTCGATTAATCCATTGAGGGCGGACCGGTGGCTCGCGTTTTCTTCGATGACGCGCCTAATCAAGTCGTCGCTGGCGATGAGGGCGACGCCTTTCGCTCGCGTCAGCGACTCCAGCCGGCTGGCCAAGTTGACAGTGCCGCCAATCACCGCGAACTCGAGCCGGCTGGCGCCGATATCGCCGGTGACGACAGGGCCGTAGTGGATGCCGACGCCAACGTGCATCGGCGCTTCGCCGCGCGCTTGACGGGTGTGATTCCAGTCACGCATCGCCCGCAGCATCGCCTTACCGCACAACAACGCTGACGTCGCATCCTGGCTGCCGCTCGCTGGTGTGCCAAAAGTCGCCATCAAGCCATCACCGAGATATTTGTCGAGCGTGCCACCGTGCTCGAACACCTGCGCCTCCATCAGCGCCAGAAATGCCCGCAAGGTTTGAATCACCACAGCCGGTTCCTTCTGGTCGGCGTAGGCCGTAAAGCCAACGATGTCGACAAACAGCACCGCCACGTTCTGTGACCGGACTTGCTTCAGCGGCGTGTCATTGAGAGCCAGCACCTCGACGACATTGGGTGAGAAATAGCGCCCCAGATTGGCTCGTTCGCGCTCAAGCCCAGCTTGGAGCCGGAGCAGGCGGTCACTACGCCAGGTCACCAGCGCGAGGATCGACGCGACAATTGCGAATATGATGATGTCCTGAACGCGACTCGGTAGCACCACGGAATTCGGATCGAGGAACGCAATCAGTTCCGGGTTTCGCGGCAGCGCATTCATGACGGCTACAGTCAATTCCGGAAACCGTACGGGCTGCCAAATGACCCAGGCGACGCCGAGTGCCCAAAGTCCCACCGTCCAAGTGCCGATCGTGAGGATCGTGCGCCAGGAGCACGACAGCGCGGCCACGGCGAGGAACACAAAATAGTAAAGAATGCCATCGAAACGGAACTGAATGGCGAGGGGCCAGACCTCTTGGCGGAACGGGTTTGGAACAACCAGCGTGAACGTGAGCAAGGCGAGGTCGGCAAAGATCAACAGCATTTCCAGACGCGACCGGCCATAGGTCCCAATGCGCGACTGCGCCCACCCAATTAGCCCAAACAGAACCAGAATACCTATATAGTACAACACATGCCAGTCCGGACCCAGGTAGATCAGCAGGCCGCCAATGGCGCTCAGCGCGATCCATCGCGCTCGAACCGCCAGCTCCAGGCCTTCGCGTTTGTGGCGCTGCAAAGCCTCATCAAGCAGCCGGCTCGAAGCGGCATCCGGGCGCCGCTCGGACAATAAGTCGTCCAGCACACCACGCGTCGCCGGTCGAGAGAGGGTTTGGGTACTCATGGAAATGCTCCGTTCCGCATCGGCAACCGGCGTCCGGTACTCCGTGTCAGCCACTTAATGCGCCAACGCTGGCAATCAATGCGTTGCAACACTTGCGACCTTTGAAGCGCGGTAGGCACCGAACACAATCTGTTCACCGCGCCTGTTTACCGGATCGCAACGACCATTGTGGACAATGCGATTCGTATTGTCAGGGTTGAAGGGTTGCGCGGATGTCCTCATCGAGCCGGTTTAGCGATGGGCGTCTGGGTGCGCCGCCGCCGGGTCCCGTCTGGGTGCCGCAGGGGCTGACACCCGGCGTTCGCACGCTCAATGAGCCGACGATCTCACTGCAGCGCGTACACACACCTGACCCTGTAGCGGATCCCGCTGCTGCACCCGCGCCAACCAGCATGCGCCCCGAGCCGAAAGTCCCGGCCGTCGTAAAGTTGGCCAGCAAAGAACCGGCATCTGCCGGCGATTTGCCCGTGGCCGCTCCACCCGCGAAACGTGTTCCAGAGGTGGCCACGAGGCTAAGCGCTCAAGCGGTCCCAACGCTCGCTGAGACCACAACTGGCGCGGACCACAATCACGCGACGGTTGCAAATGCTGCAAGTGAACCGGATCGGCGCGCCTGGGTTGAACCAGAGTGGGCGGCACCTGCCGCCGTCGAAGCCGCGCCAGCCGCCCCAGAACCCTGGCAGGCGCCGGTTGCCGCTGAAGCGCCCGCTATTGCTGCTGCCGCCGCGAGTCAATCAGCGTCGAACACCAATCTCGTTGCCGATGTTCGGCGCCGGTTGCAGGCCGCGCCACCGCCAGCCGCTACCAGACCGTCAGAGATGCGCCCAGTTGCGCGGTTCCGGGCATTGCTTTCGCGTTCGGCCGTACCGGCTCAACACACTGACGCCGCAGCTGAATACGAGCCTGTGTCAGGTGCCGAACGGTGGCCGGAGCCCGGCGCGCCGTATGCCGTAGGCTACGCCGATGCCACCGCACTGCCGGCTGATGAGGCCTGGCCCGCGCCAGCGCCCGAGCAGCAGTGGAACACTCAACGGGCCCATGACCAGCAATGGCATGCTGCCGAGCCGCAAGCCCACCAGCACGCGCCGCATGCCGAATATGCTCAGTCCTGGCCCGGCGCTGAAACGGGCTATGCCGATGCGCGTGGCACGGCAGCTGGCAGCTTCCCCTACGATACCGCGACTGAGGGTTGGACCGAGGCCAACGCCAGTGCGCCTTATGTTGCCAACGGAGCTTCTGTTCAATACCAAAGCCCGACCTTGACCGGCCGCCTCGCGCAGGGGCTGACTGCACGGGGCGGTGCCTTGCCTTGGGTCGCCGGATGCGTCGTGCTTGCCGCCATCAGCGCTGTTGGTCTTGGGGTCTGGCTGTCAGGCAAGTCTGACGTGCCAGTCCAGCGCACTGTCGTGGTCGTGCCAGCTCCTGCCGTTCGGGCGGCGCCGGCACCATTGGCTTTGCCAGCGGCGGTGGCTCCAGTAACGACTGTGTCGAAACCAAACGTCACACCTGAGCTGGCTGCAGTCCCCGCGCCTGCGGCTTCAGCCATCGTGTTGCCCGACCGTCCGTTCGAGGCGGTCGTCACCTGTCCCGGCATGGCGGCCGGCAAGCCAATCACGGTCCTCGGCCCCGACCCGGAAACCGTCCGCGCTGGACTTGCACAGAGCCTGCCTAATTGTACTCTCGACCGGCTGACCGCCATGGGACCAGCACCGGCATCAAGCGCCGTAAGTCCCGACCGGGCGAGCGCCGAAACAATGCCGTAGAGCCGCCGTCCCAGGCGGTTCCGCGATGGCGTGCTACGCTTCGAACGTCGGCTTGCCGTCGCAGATCGTCATGACCGGCCGCAATGAGCCGATGGCATCGGGGGCGGTCTGCTCGATGTCGCCTGACAGCACAACGGCATCGGCCATCATACCGGCGCGCAGCTGGCCCTTCTCGTGTTCGGCGAACTCGGTGAAAGCGCCGTCGACGGTATAGCCTTCCAAGGCCTGCTGCAGGGTCTGGCGCTGATCCTCTTGGCCAGCAGCCCAGGCTGGCCGCGTCATGGCGGCTTGTATGGAAGCCAGCGGATCGATCGGCGACACTGGCCAATCAGATGCAAACACCAGCCTTGCACCAGCCCGGCGCAAGGTGTTCCAGGCAAAGGCGTAGCCATAACGCTCGGGGCCAAATTTCGAGACAGTCGGCTCAAGCGGCAGACCACCAGCGCCCGGCGCATGCGCGGGCTGCATGGAAGCCAGCACACCCATGGCGGCGAAGCGCGAAATGTCGGCCGGATGCACCACTTCGATGTGCTCAATGCGGTGGCGGCTGTCGCGCGCGCCATTGGCCTTGATGGCCGCCGCATAGCCATCGAGCACCGTACGCACGGCGCCGTCACCGATCGCGTGCACGGCAATCTGCAGGCCGCGCCGGTCGGCTTCAACGGCGACCCGCGCGAAGTGCTCGGGCGTATAGAGTAGGTCGCCCTTCCAGCCCGGCTTGTCGGAATAGTCATCGACCATGACGGCGGTCCAACTGTCGAGCACGCCGTCGATGAACACCTTGACGAAGCCGGAGCGGACCTTCTCCGACTTGAACCGTGCCTGCATGCGACTGGCGGTCTCCAGCGCCGACAATTCCTTGAAGTTCTTCATGTGGAACGGCACCAGCGCCCGCGCCAGCAGGCGGCCTTCGCCATCCATTTCCTCAAGCAGCTCAAGCAGATATGGATTGCCATCCATGTTGTGGAAGCTAGTGATGCCGTGCTCTGCACAGTGCTTCAGCCCCGCGTAAAGGATGTCGCGATCAAGCGCGCGTTCGGCGGCGGTGGGCGTTGGCACCGGGTCTTCGCCCGGATCAATGCCGAAATGCGCGCGGTTGCCGCCGGGCAACAGCGCCGCCACCGGATCGATCGCCTGGTGCTCGCGCAATTCACCCGCTGCCGTGCCGTCCGCCGCCATGACAATCTCGTGGCCGACGCCGAGCGTCCGGCCGTTGAGGATGCCAGCTTCAGTCAATGCCACCGTATTGGCCCAGGCGGTGTGGTGGTCGGGCGCGAACAGTAGCAGGGGCCGGTCTGGCAACATTTTGTCGAGATGCTGGCGCGTCAGGCGCTCAGCGCCCAAAACGGTGTAGTCGCATTGCTGGCCAATCAGCAGCGCATTGCCGGGCTTGGACTTGGCGAAAGCGCGCACGGCGGTAGCAAAGTCGTCAAAGCCGTGCACGCCACTGAGCTGCAAATGATCGAGTTCCATGGCTCCCAGGAACAGATGCATGTGGCTCTCGATAAAACCCGGCAGGATCGTCTGGCCGCGAGCGTCGACGAGCCGCGTGCCCGGT
>JANNSA010000556.1:0-1747 GCA_031402115.1 Hyphomicrobiaceae bacterium
GACCTGTTCGCGGACTAGGCACGAGGCCGGTACGATACCGATGATATCGATGCCGGACGCCGCTCGTTGGATGAAAAGCCAACGCCTCATGCCACCTTGCGCACACCGATGGCAACGGGAGCAGGTGCCGGTGGTGCTGCCCGCCGGGCGGCCGGCACCGAATGGGCGAAGCCGTAGGCGAGCATGGTCATCAGCGCGCTGGCCATGAAGAAATAGAGCCCCGGCATCACGTTGGCCTCCGTGTATCCCGAGCTGTTGACGTAGAAGATCATCAGCGCCAGCACCATCACGTCGGTCATCGAGTAGCGCCCAAGCCACTCCATGGTCGCGATCGACTTCTTGCGGAACTCGGGCGACAGGTCCGGCGACGTGACGAGGGTGAGCAAGTAGAACAGCTTCAGGAACGGGAAGAAGATCGAGAACGCAAACAACACGACGCCGAGGAAGTATTCATCGTTCCTGTAGAGCGCCCACAGGATGGTCGCGATCGAGTGCTCGTTGGTCCACACGTAGACGGTGGTGAAGCGGATCACCGGCAGGATGATGCCGAGCGCGAAGAAGACCGTGGCCAGGATGATGAAAAACGACAGGATGAAGTTGCGCAGCACGGACGCCCGGCGCGGCGTCTCGACGCGTGCGCCAGCAGGCTGCGCTATGGAACGAGCAGGCTGGCCCTGCCCCGGCTGCGTGCTGTCCGCCGAGACGATCGCCGCCACCGGTGGGGGATCGGTGCGCAGCCAGGCGTAGGACAGGATCATCAGCAGCACGGCGGCGGTGAAGAAATACACGCCGGTCAGACTGGCCGCGTCGTAAACGCCCTGGCTCTTTATGAAGAAGATCGTCAGCGCCAGCACCAGCACATCGTGCATGGACCATTTGCCGAGCCATTCAAGCGCCTTGAGCCGGCGGCGCTGGCGCGAAATTTCGGCGATCGGCAGCGTCGAGACCAGCAGCAGATAGAGCAGCTTGATCACCGGAAAGATGATCGAGAACACCAGCACCGTTATCCCGAGGAAATGCTGGCCGCTGCGGATCAGCGCGTGCACCGTCGACAGCAACGAGTGCTCGGTCGTCCAGAACACGTACTTGGTGAGCTTGATGATCGGCAGGCTGATGCCAAGCGCCAGGCAAACGCTGGCGGCGATGATCGCCAGGCTCAGCAGAAACCGGCGTCCCCCGAGCGTCATCACGGCCTCATGCAAATCAGCGTCTGGGCAGCCCGCAAAATGCTCCGCCCGGACCTATCAAAGACCGGGCGGCGGCGAAATTTGGGCAATCCGAGATAAAGCCACGCTCAAGATCAGGCGAGCGCGGTCTTCTTGGCGTGCGGCACCCCCTTGTCGGTGAGGAGCTGCTGCAACTCGCCAGACTGGAACATCTCCTTGACGATGTCGCAGCCGCCCTGGAACTCACCCTTGACGTAGAGCTGCGGGATGGTCGGCCAATTGGAGAAGGTCTTGATCCCGTCGCGAATCCCTAGATCGGCCAGCACGTTGACGTCCTTGTAGTCGACGCCGAGGTGCTGGAGGATGGTGTCCACTTGGTTTGAAAAACCACATTGCGCCATGCTCTTGTTGCCCTTCATGAACAGCACGACGTCGTTGTCCGAGACGAGCTTGCGGATATGGTCGTGGGCGGCTTGGGCGTTGGACATCGGGTCGGCTCCTGGCTGCTGTGTGGCCCGTCCGGTGAGTGCCGGGGGCGTTGTCTGAATGCCACAAGATGATGTGGCGGCTGGATCGCGGAA
>JANNSA010000557.1:0-2285 GCA_031402115.1 Hyphomicrobiaceae bacterium
GCCACCGAGGTGACGAAGCCGCTGACGATCGGCATCGGCATTCACACCGGTCCGCTTGTGCTCGGCGAGATCGGCCACAAGGGTACGTCGGCGGTGACGGTGATTGGACGAACGGTCAACACCGCGAGTCGGTTGGAAGCCTTGACCAAGGAGCTGGGCGGCCAGTTGATTTGCTCAGCGGTGACGCTGAAGCTGGCAGGCGTGCAGATCGATGGCATGGACATCCGGCCGGTGCCGGTGCGCGGGCTGGACCAGCCTCTTGACGTATTGCGGCTGCATCAAGCGCGGCAGCTGGTGGTTCCCGAGGGGGTGGCACTATCGACCTCAAGTGTCATTGCCGTGTAGGGCAATGTGTTGGAGGTGCAGCAGGTCTGACCTAGCCACGTGCTCGCAAGCCAGGCAAGTGCCGGCATCATGTCGTCGGCGGTTGATGATTTTGCGCACTGATCGAAGACAGGTACGCGACATCGGCCGCAGGAAAGGAAGCTGCTATAGGCAGGCTTGCGGTAAATATCAGGGTTGCCGAAAAGCATCGCCGCGGCATCGGCCCTGCTTCAACAAACTCCGCACCTGACAAGCGCCCCCCTTCCCGTGTAAGGCGTTGGCTTGAGCATCGGCTGGCTCCGCTCGGAGCGCCGGCCGCCTGGAGGACGCCGAGGCATGAATACCGTTCGCGAGACCGCCAACCCGCTGAAGACACGCAACGTCACGGCGGTACTGGGGCCAACCAATACGGGCAAGACGCATCTCGCCATCGAGCGCATGCTGTCGCACCAGACCGGCCTGATCGGGCTGCCGCTGCGCCTGTTGGCGCGCGAGGTTTACGACAAGGTGGTGGCGCGCGTCGGCGCTGATGCCGTGGCGTTGATTACCGGCGAGGAAAAGATTAAGCCAGAAAGCCCGCGCTACTGGGTGTGCACGGTGGAAGCGATGCCGCGCGACCTGATGGTCGACTTTGTCGCGGTCGATGAAATCCAACTCGCCGCTGATGCGGAGCGCGGCCACATCTTCACCGAACGATTGTATCATGCGCGCGGCACCACCGAGACACTGCTGCTCGGCGCGGCGACCATGCGCGAGACCATCAAAGAGCTGATGCCGGCGGCCAATTTTGTTTCGCGGCCCCGGCTCTCGAAGCTGACCTTTGCCGGTTCTAAGAAGATGTCGCGGTTGCCGCGGCGGTCGGCGATCGTCGCGTTCTCAGCGGCGGAAGTTTACGAGATTGCCGAGCATATCCGCCGGCAGCACGGTGGCGCCGCCGTCGTGCTTGGCGCCCAGAGCCCGCGCACGCGCAACGCCCAGGTGCATTTGTATCAGGCTGGCGACGTCGACTTCATCGTCGCCACCGACGCGATCGGCATGGGTCTCAACCTCGACGTTGATCATGTTGCCTTCGCCGCGACGCGCAAGTTTGATGGCCGCGAACATCGTGACCTGTCGCTGGCCGAACTTGGCCAGATAGCCGGACGCGCCGGGCGGCACCTGAACGACGGGACGTTTGGCGTCACCGGCGACACGGCGGCGTTCGAGCCAGATGTGGTGGAACGGCTCGAAAAGCATGAGTTCGAACCGGTCAAAGTGCTGCAATGGCGCAACGGCATGCTGGATTTCTCCAGCCTCAATGCCCTGCGCGATGCCCTGCGGGCATTGCCCAGCCATCCGCGCTTGACGCGTGCGCGTATGGCTGATGACGTGACAGCGCTGGAAACCCTGTCGGCCGACCCCGAGGTGCGCAAAGTCGCCAGTAGCCCCGAGGCGCTGCGCAAGCTCTGGGAGGCCTGCCAGGTGCCGGACTACCGCAAGGTATCGCCCGCCACCCATGCCGAACTGGTTGGTCAACTGTTTGGCTTCGTCACCAAGGGCAATAACCGCATTCCCGAAGACTGGTTCGCCGAGCAGGTGGCGATGGCGAACAAGGGCGATGGCGACATCGATACGCTGTCGCAGCGCCTAGCACACATCCGCACCTGGACGTTTGTGTCGCATCGCTCGGAATGGCTGGCCAATCACGAGCACTGGCAGGCGACAACGCGCGACATCGAGCACATGCTGTCGGACGCTATGCACGAGCAGCTGACGCAGCGCTTTGTCGACAAGCGCACCAGCACGCTGATGCGCCGCCTGCGCGATGACGAGGAACTCAAAGCCGAATTTGGCGAGGACGGTTCCATCAAGGTTGAAAACCATTTCGTCGGGCGGCTGGTCGGCTTCCGCTTCATGCCGGAATCGACCGAGGAAACGCCGAACGGCAAGGCCGCCCGGCATGCGGCTGCGCAGGTGTTGAG
>JANNSA010000558.1:0-4435 GCA_031402115.1 Hyphomicrobiaceae bacterium
CAGACCCCTTCGAACTCGATGGGGTCTCACCCCTTTCTGCCTTTGCATCTCAAGTCCCCAGCAGCATACGATCGGTCTTGGTGGAGAAGTGCGCGACGAGCGAACTGACCGTCGCCTTTGCCTTGTCGGCGCCCTCGATCATCAGCTTGATGCGTCCGGAATCCATCATGATAACCCGATCGCCGTGATCCACTGCATGCTGCATGTTGTGTGTCACCATCAGCGTCGTCAATTTCGAGGCGGCGACCGCCTTGACCGTCGCTTGCAACACCAGGTCGGCGGTGCGCGGATCGAGCGCCGCCGTATGTTCGTCCAGCAACAGCAGGTTAGGCGCCGTGCTGACCGCCATAATCAGCGACAGCGACTGCCGCTGGCCGCCTGACAGCAGTTCAACCTTGGTGTCGAGCCGGTTCTCAAGGCCAAGCCCCAAAACTGCCAGGCGATCCCGGTAGGCGGCGCGTCGGCGGCTGTTGAGACCCATAGCCCAACCACGCCGCCGCGACCGAAGGTCGGCCAGCAGCATGTTCTCGACAACCGTCATACTAGCGGCGGTGCCACGCATCGGGTCCTGGAAGACGCGCGCGATGCGCGTGGCGCGACGATGCGGCGGCATCCACGTGACATCATCACCACCAATCGAGACCGTGCCGGCATCGAGCATGACGGCTCCGGAGACCGCGCCGAGCAGCGTGCTCTTGCCGGCGCCATTAGAGCCAATGACGATGGCGAACGCGCCTGCTGGCAAGCTCAAGTCGAGCCGGTCAAGCGCCACCTTTTCATCGGGCTTGCCGCGAAAGAAAACCTTGGTCGCCCCGCGCACATTGAGCATTGCCGCAAACTTGCCCCCGCCGTCGGCACGCGTGTCGCTCACGCGCCCGTCTCCCCAGCAGTAACAACCCACGCCACGACCGCTACTGTCAATAACCTGTCATGCCGACTCGGCCAGTTTGGCGGGCTGCACGGCAGCCATGTAATCGTGCAGCAGGGCTTCGCTGATGGTGCCTGGTTTGTAAATCGTGCCCGCGATCTCGGCGACGGGCGTTACCTCGGCGGCGGTGCCGACGATAAAGCACTCGCTGAAACCCGGCAGTTCTTCCGGCATGATCACACGGTCAATAACCTCGTAGCCGCGCTTCTTGGCGAGCCCGATGACGGTCCGGCGCGTGATGCCGTCAAGGAAGCAATCCGGCGTCGGCGAATGGATCACGCCGTCCTTGACAAAGAACATGTTGGCGCCCGTGCACTCGGCAACGCGGCCGCGATAGTCGAGCATCACGGCGTCGGCATAGCCGGCTCGCTCGGCGCGGTGCTTCTCGATGGTGCAGATCATATACAGGCCGACCGCCTTGGTCTTGGCCGGGGCGGTGAGTGGATCAGGCCGGCGGTAATGCGCCATCGCCAGCCGGATGCCCTTCATCTTGGTTGCCGGATCGAAGTAGGATGCCCACTCCCAGGTAGCGACCGCCAGATGGATCTGGCTCGCCTGCGCGCTGACGCCCATCATCTCGCTGCCGCGCCAGGCGATCGGTCGGACGTAACAATCCGCTGCCTTATTGGCGGCGACAGTCTCGCGACAGGCTTGGTCAACCTGCGCCGCCGACCAGGGGATCTCGAAGTCGAGGGTCTGGGCGCCAGCCAGCAGCCGCTCGGTGTGTTCCGCCAGTTTGAAAATCTCGCCGCCATAGGCGCGTTCGCCCTCGAACACCGCGCTTCCGTAATGCAACGCATGACTGAGCACATGCAATTGCGCGTCGCGCCACGGCCGCAGGGCGCCGTCCATCCAGATGAAACCGTCGCGATCGTGGAAGGGAACCAGCGCCATGATCAATGATCCTCGAGACGAGAGTAGGAGTTGAGCGGGTCAAGTTTCGGGGTGTTAAGCAACCAAGCCAGCGTCACCTGCTTGTCGCCGTCGCGACAACGCCCTATTCAACGTTCATGGCCCGGGAGCGCGCGTGCACATCCGGCCCGCGTGCCCACTCCGTAGCCGACCGCGCGAGATGTCGTCAACATGACCGAAAACGTCGACCTGCGCCACAGGGCCGCGCGCCGATCGCCAGTGGCTGATAGCGCTCAGCCCGATGCAGCGCGCGCCGCCGATGCCATGGCGATGATCGAGCTGCTGTTCTTCGCCTACCGCGACTTCACCTCTGACAGCGACCGCATCCTGGCCGAGTATGATTTCGGTCGCGCCCATCATCGCGTGCTGCACTTCGTCAATCGCAATCCCGGTCTGCGGGTCGCGGCGCTGCTCAGCATCCTGAAAATTACCAAGCAAAGTCTCGCCCGCGTGTTGAAGCAGCTGTTGGCACAGGGCTTCATCGAGCAACGGCCCGGAGCCGAGGACCGGCGCGAGCGCTTGCTCTATGCGACATCAGCCGGGCAAGTGCTGGCCAAGCGTCTCGTTCAACCACAAATCGCGCGGATCACGGCGGCAGTGGCCGCTGTCGAAGGCAGTGGCGCGGCGGCGGTCGAGGCTTTTCTGGCGGCGATGGTCGATCCCGTCGATCGCGGCGCGATGCTGAGGAAGCCCTGACATGACCGAAACGAACCTGCCCGCGAGCATCGATGCTGCCGCTCCGGCACCGCCGCGCGCCGCCGACCGCGCCCAGCCAGCGCTGCCTGACAATGCGGCGCATGTGCTGGTGGTCGATGACGATCAGCGCATTCGTGACCTGATTGCTGCTTACCTGCGCAAGGCCGGCTATCGCGTCACCACTGCCGCGCATGTTGAAGCCGCGCGCGGCGCCATGCGGGGGCTGAGCTTTGACGTCATCGTACTCGACATCATGATGCCCGGCGAAACCGGCCTCAGCTTCGCTGCGAGCCTGCGCAAAGACAATCACATCCCGATCCTGATGATCACGGCGCGGGCCGAGCCGGAACAGCGCGTGCAAGGCCTCGAAGCCGGCGTCGATGACTATCTCTCCAAGCCGTTCGACCCACGCGAGTTGCTGCTGCGTCTCAACAACATCCTCAAGCGCTACGAAGCCCGGCCAGGCAGTGCCGAAGAACTGCGGTTCGGCGAATTTACCTTCCATCTTGGCCGCGGCGAACTCAAGCGCGGCGACGAATCCATCAAGTTGACGGAGCGTGAGCGCGAGCTGATGCGGCTGTTTGCACAGCGCCCCGGGGCCACCATACCACGCCACGAACTGATCGCTGGCGATGCGACAGCCAACGAGCGGGCCGTCGATGTGCAGATCAACCGGCTGCGCCGCAAGATCGAGCAGGACCCCGCCAATCCAACCTTCCTGCAGACCGTGCGCGGGCGCGGCTATATTCTGCATCTGCAATGAAACTGGCACACTAGGGGGCTGCTGGCAGTGTCGCGCTGGCCGATGCCCAACCGGGATAAACGATGGCAACGCTGACTGCACAACGCCTGGTTGGGCTGCTGCCGCGCTTCCTGATGCGCCGGCTGACGGGCTGGACCGCCAAGCTGTTGCCACGCGGCCTGTATGCGCGGGCGCTGATCATCATCATCGCGCCGATCGTGCTGTTGGAGTCCGTGGTCGCCTTCGTGTTCATGGAGCGGCACTGGGATCAGGTCACGCAACGTCTGTCGCAGATGACGGCGAGCAACATCGCGGCGATTGTCGACATCTATGACGAAGCGCGCGACGACGAGGACAAGCGCCGTCTGATCGACTATGGCCACCGGCGCTACAACATCCGCGTCGATCTGATCAAGGCACGCGCGCTGCCAGAACCCAAGCCCGTGCCGTTGTTCGACTTGCTCGATCATACGTTGTCAGCCGAGTTGGCGCGGCAAGTCGACCGGCCGTTCTGGATCGACACAGTGTCCAAAGCCCGTTCCGTTGAAGTCCAGGTCCAGCTTGGCGACGCGGTCATGCAAATCGCCGTGCCACGCAGTCAGACTTATGCCTCCAACTCGCACATTTTCCTGTTTTGGATGATCGGTACCTCGCTGGTGTTGTTGTCTGTCGCCATCATGTTCCTGCGCAACCAGATCAAGCCGATCCTGCGGCTGGCGGAGGCGGCCGAGGCGTTCGGCAAAGGCCGGCCGGTACCCGAAGACTTCAAGCCGCGCGGCGCCCTGGAAGTGCGGCAGGCGGCCTACGCCTTCGCCGAAATGCGCGATCGCATCGAGCGCCACATGGAGCAGCGCACAACCATGCTGGCGGGCGTCAGTCACGACCTGCGCACAGTCCTGACGCGCTTCAAGCTGCAACTCGCCTTCGTGCCAGACACGCCGGAGACCGATGGCCTGAAAGGCGATGTCGACGAGATGCAGTTGATGCTCGACGACTATATGGCATTCGCCAAAGGTGGCATGGGCGAAGAAGCCAAGCCCGTAGAAATCCGGGTGATGCTGACGGAGATGTGCAATGAGGCGGCGCTCGTGGGCAAGCCCGTGGAGCTGAAGTTCCGGCGCCGCCGGCACATTCCCGTGATGCTGCGCCGGCACGGC
>JANNSA010000559.1:0-9263 GCA_031402115.1 Hyphomicrobiaceae bacterium
CCGTACAGCGAACTCGACGACGCCCACTACGATGACGTGATGAACCTCAATTGCCGTTCTGTCGTGGTCGCCTGCCGCGCCGCGATCCCGTGGCTGACGCGGCAGGGTGGTTTCATCATCAACACGTCGTCGATCGCAGCACGTAACGGCGCTGGCAATGGCGCGGGATTGTACGGTTCGGCGAAGTCGTTCGTGTCGAATGTGACGCGAGGGCTGGCCAAGGAACTGGTCGGCAGCGGCATCCGCGTCAACTCCGTTTCACCCGGCACGATCGCCACGCCATTTCACCAGCGCTACTCGACACCCGAGCAGATGGCAGCAATGGTCGCCAGTATCCCGCAAGGCCGGGCTGGCGTCGCAGAGGATTGCGTCGGCGCTTATTTGTTCTTCTCAGCCAATGCCTTGAGTGGTTACATCACCGGCCAGGTGCTGGAGGTCAATGGTGGCCAGCTGATGCTATGATCCGGCAAAACCGCTCCTGGTTGTTGTACTCTGCCCGCGTCCCTCGTGCCATCTTAGTGACCAGAACCATGAAATTTGATGAACTTCGATCCATCGGCCACAACATCGCAGACTCAGTTGCCAGCGGCGTCGGGCTGCTGATTGGCTATCATGAGATGGATATCTTTGCTGAAATACGGGCGAGCGCCGACGGCTATATGACTGTCGATTTCCTCACTGGGCAGATCGAGGGTGGCACGCCGTCCCCGTCACTGGCCCACGGCATAAGTCTGTATCGGCATGCGCTCGCGGACCTGTGCGTCAAGCACGACGCGACGCCAGGAGAGTTTCAAGAGTTGACGGCGCGCTACGCAATGGACCGTATCGGTCGGCGAATTCAAGTGACGGTCGCAGATCAGCACGGCCATCGCGCTGTTGACGATTATGTCGGCATGCCTGCCAGACGCATCAAGATTCGTGACGCACTGGGCCGGGTCCGGGGCAACTAACCCGTCACGGTTGTCGTTCAGTGAGCCACCGGTGTGACATTCTGGAACCAAGGCTCAACCAAGGCACGACTGAGTAGGACGCCGCCAGCCGCCCTTGGTCCGCGAGTTGCACGACCATAAGATTGGGTATGGTAGCGCTGCCCAGGGAGACAATTGGCTAGTCATGGCAATCTTGCGCGCGATTTGGAGTGGGGCTTGGCTGTTGTTGGGCCGCGCCGCCTCGCCAATTGTCTTTACAGGCGGCGTGTTCAGCCTGTTTGGCATTGGTGCGTTCTGGATTGCCGCTGTCATCGCACGCGATCTCGGGTTCGGCGGCACACTGACATATTTCAATACGGTCGCCCTGCTGACGCAAATTGGTACATGGCCGCTGATCGCCCTGGTCGTGGCGCTGTTTGCTGGACAGCATCACGTGGGCCGCCGGCGTAGCTTGGTCGTGGCGTTGCTGGCGGGCGGTGCTTGGCTGGCGCTTGTTGAGGGTAGCTTGGGTTTGCTGCTGGGCATGCTGCCCGTCGGCCCATTGCTCGATGCCATCTCGCCACCTGAATCGCGGCCGGGCATGGAGCAGTTTCTGACCTATCAGCGGCCGTTGCTGGTCCTGCCATTGACGCTGCTGCTGCTGCTGCCGCTGGCGTTCGCCGCCGTGCGATCGGTCTGGGGCCTACAAAACCGTCTGCGGGCTATAGCCTTATGGCTGTGCCTGGGATTGTTTGCAGTGGCACTGCCTAGCCCCTTCATCATGGAGCCAATGTTTGGCTTTGCCGAACGCAATCTCAGCCCACACTTGCGCCAGCTCGCATTCTACACGGCACTGGAGCAAGGCTGGCTGCCGTTGCCGCCTAGTCCCGCGATCGATGAAGAAGAGCCGGACACAACGTTGCCTTATGATCCCGAAAGCGTGCTTGCCTACCAGGACGCGCTGCTTGCCCGCGACGTGGCGCAAGTGGCGCCGCAACGCCCTAGCAAGCGCGACCTATACACGATCAGCTTTGCCGGCTACGGCGCGCAGGCCGTGTTCAAGCGCGAAGTCGACAAGGTCGATACCATTCTTGCCGATCGGGTCGCCGGGCCTCGTCATGGCCTGCGGCTGATCAGTCACGCTGATACTATTGCGACGACACCGCTCGCCAGCGCGCGCAACCTGAGGATTGCACTGGGGCAGTTGGCCAAGATCATGGACCCGAAGCAAGACGTGCTGTTTCTGTTCATGACTTCGCACGGCAACGCCGGCAACTTCTCGGTTCGGCTGCAGGGCATGCCGTTCGAGAACCTGCGGCCCAAGCAGCTGCGCAAACTGCTCGACGATGCCGGCATCATCCACCGCGTCATTCTGCTCTCAGCATGCTATTCCGGTAGCTTTATCAAGGCTTTGGCCAATGACGATACGCTGATCATAACAGCGGCGCGCGAGGATCGCAGTTCATTTGGCTGTGCCGATGAGAATGAGTGGACTTGGTTCGGCAACGCCTATTTCAACCACGCATTGCGCGAGACGCGCTCGTTCATCGAGGCCTTCGGCAAGGCGAAAGTGCTAATCGGCGAATGGGAAATTCGGGAAAAGGTGACACCATCCGAACCCCAGATCGCGATCGGCAAACGCATCGCTGCGACGCTAGCGGAACTAACGCCGGCAACGGTGCAATAGGGTGCGACCGGCCGTAACCGTATCGCACCTACCTGGAAGTTCAGTCGTTGCTGCATAGGTTCTGATAGCTTTCGCAGGCCGCCATCTCGCCTTGGCCGCCATCGCAGCGCTGCTGCAGGCCCTTGCAGCCCGGGCGTTCCCACGGCTTCTGAACCTTCTTCTTCTTCACGAGAACAACCGTGGCGCCGCCATCATATTGGCAGGCGCCAGCTTCCGATGACCAGACATAGCCGTCCTTGCACTTACCCTTCTTGGCGTTCTTGCTCGCCTTGCAGTAGCTGCCGGTCCAATAACCCCCGAGTTCGCGGCAATTGGCCTTGGCGCTCTGCGTCGGCGAGAGTTTCTTGGTCGAGGACTTCACCGTCTTGTTCGTCTTGACCGTGCGGGCTTCCTCGCTCAGCAGCGTCGCGGCGACACCGATGGCGATACCGACGCCGAGCGCCGTGGCCTTGTCATCGGCGCGTGTCTGCGGCACGCCCAGCAGACCAAAGGCCAGAAGTCCGGCCATCGCGACACTTGCTAACTTCATTCTGATTATCCTTCTTGGCTGACTGCGAACCGCGATGGCCTTGCAAGCGCAAGAGCGACCATCCGCCTCCACACGATAGGCTCGCCATGAGCTGATGCAATGGAAATTGCGTAGGAGGAAGAACGGCACCGAACTTGGTTTCCCGACACCGGTACGCCGCGCCATGCCACTTTCATGCCGGAACACCAATGCGACGGATATCTGGTCTTTGACTTCTGGCGCGGGACCCGCGGTGCAGGCTCTGGCGCTATTTGGCGGGCGCGCCGAGTGCCGTCACGGCTGCCGCTGCTGCCTCGCCAGCCACACCGCCAGCCACCTGCACGGTCGGGAAGGCGAACTTCACGCCGTTCTTGTCGAATGCCTGCTTGATCAGGGCGAACGCCCGGCGTTTGACGGCGAACTGCGCGTCGCCCGGCTTGGTCATGAATTTGAGGCGTACCTGGATGGCGAAGTCGCCGAACGCCTCGACGCCCTGCATCTTCAGCGGTTCGATGATCTGCGAGCCAAACTCCGGATCAGCGAGCAGTTCCTTGCCGACCTGCTTGACGATCTGCTTCACCTTGGCGAGGTCGGTATCATAGGTGACGCCGATGGAAATCTTGTCGACAACCCAATCGCGGCTCATGTTCTGCACCGCGCCCAGCTCGCTGAACGGCACCGTGAACAGCGGCCCGCGGTGGTGCCGCAATTTGACCGATCGCAGGCTGAATGACTCGACCGTGCCCTTATAGCTGCCGCTCTGGATGTATTCGCCGACCCGGAAGGCATCATCAAGCAAGTAGAACATGCCGCTGATGATGTCCTTGACGATGGTCTGGGCGCCGAAACCGATGGCGACGCCCATGACGCCGGCACCGGCGATCAGCGGCCCGATCTCGATGCCTAGCGCCGACAACGCCATCAGCGCGCCGATCATAACGATGACGATCATCAGCATGTTGCGCAGGATCGGCAACAAGGTGCGCAGCCGGGCATGTCGCTTGTCCGATTCCGGGTCGCCGCCTTCGGCCTCGCGGTGCAGCCAGCGGTTGATCCAGGCGCTTAGCAGGTGCCAGGCGATGTCGGCGATCAAAACAATGACGATCGCCTGCAGGCCGCCGCGCAATAGTTTCACCAGCGGCGACTCGCCCGACGCCAGCCCCATCACGTCGAGACTGAAGGCGCGGATCAGAATGCTGCCGGCGCCAATCAGAACCAGGGCGATCAGGCCGCGCTCAAGTCCGACGGCAATCAGGCTTGGAGCGATCAGGCTGGGCGGATGCGCAGGCCCCGTGAACGCTGTGTCGGGCCGCTGCACATGGGCTAAGGTCTTGCGGATCAGGCGTAGCAACCAGGGCACTAGCACGACCAGCAATAGCACCCAGTACAATCCATAAAGACCCGCAATCCAAAGCAGCCACAGAAACAGGAAATAGCCCGTCAGCAAGATCGCGTGTGAGCGGCGATCCAGCCAATCTGAGGCAAGCGCGGCGTCATCACCGCTACTGCGCCGGATGTCGATGCCGTGCTGCCACCAGACCAAGCTGGTCGCGATGACGGCCGGCCCCAGCATGAACGCGGCGCCAATCAGTCCGCGCAAATCAGCATCCATGCCGAACTGCGCGAGTAGGCCCATACTGACGAACGCAACCGCCACCCAACCGGCCAGCGCCGCGAGGCCTGATTGCCAGAGCTTTGCTGTTTCGGAACCAACCGGTATCAGCCGGTAGCGCTCGGTATTCCGGAAGCTGGCACTTGGCGGCGCCAGCAGCAAACGGCCGACAATGGCGGCGAACCGGTAGATCAGCGCCGCACCGAGAAAGCCGAGCACGATGTCGCGGATCAGCGGCGGCCAATCAAACAGCAGGAACGCGCCAACGCTGCCGAGCGCAAAGCTGACAATGATGCCAACGCCGAAGATCATGCGCAGCACAACGCCCCGGCCGCGCGCTGCAAGCGTATCATCCGCCAAAATGCTGATGCTTTCTCGTAAGCGCCCGGTCGCCCGCCAGTACAGCCATTCCAGGCCATAACCCAGCAGCGCAAAGCTGCCGACCAACAGTCCAATTTCCAGGAAGCTGCGCCCGAGCATGTCCTGCCGCAGCCGCTCGCCGATGCGCGTCAACTCCGCTGGCAGTTGCAGCAGGGCAGAAGACAAGCCAGCCAAATGCCGCTGCGTCTGGCTCAACCAGAGCGAGACGACGCTCCACGGCGTCGCGTTGGACGCCGGCTCGGCGACAGGCGCGAGCGGTGCGGAGGCGCGTGCATTGCGCCGCAACCAGACGCTGACATCGGGATCGGCAAGCAGGTCAAGCGCCTGTTGAACCTTGGCGGGAATTGCGGCTGAGTCGTCGGCGCGACTGGGTGAGGTGCAATGAGTGACCAGCATGGCCACAGCCAGGCCGAACAACGCCAGCATGCACTTGTTTATGCAACGTCGCGCGACGCGTGGATGGTTCATTGCAAGCGGCACTCCACGCGAAGAAACTGCTATCACAGCTCGTGATATCAAGACGTTGATGGAACTCGAGGTCAACTGATTTGCCTCGTGGCGCCGCCACTTGGCCGCGTCGCCAGCCAGATGGTGTGCCGCCTGCCGCCACATTTGCCGCGGGCGCGGATGCGCACTTCCTCGACGGCGAAATCAGCGGTGCGCAGGCGTTGCGTAAAGCGGTCGTCGGGGTGCGCCGACCAGATCGCGAGCGTGCCACCGGGGGTCAACGAGCCGCGCGCGCGGCGCAGGCCAGCAAGGCTGTAGAGCGCGTCATTGGCGTCACGCGATACGCCGCCGGGACCATTATCGACATCGAGCAGGATCGCATCAAACCGGGCGTGAGCCGTTGCGATGAGTGCCTGCACGTCCGCCTCATGCAGGGTGACGCGCGGATCACGAATACTGTCACCATGCAGGGGGGCGAGCGGCCCTGACGCCCAGGCGAGGACCGCCGGGACAAGCTCGGCGACGACCACATGCGCCTGCGGGCTGAGTTCTGCGAGCGCTGCTCGCAACGTGAAACCCATGCCGAGTCCGCCAATCAGGATCCGGGCCCGATCCCTTCCCCGCAACTTGCCACACGCCAGCGTCGCCAGCGCGGCCTCCGACGCGGTGCGGCGGCTGTTCATCAGCTCATTGCCGCCGAGCATGATCGAGAACTCGTCGCCGCGCCGCAGCAGCTGCAATGTGCCCCCATCGGGGATGGCGGCGGAATCCAGTATCTCCCAGGCGATCATGGCGTGTCCGTGCAGTACAACTTGCAAAGTGAGGTGGGCATTACAATGCTCCTTCCAACTGACACACGAGATGTTCTGAACCCGTGCAGCGGGGCAGAACCCACTGCTGCTTCAGTACTCGTCAACGATCTGTTGCTATCGCCGATCCGGCTGGAGCGACGTTTATGACTGACCCGATATCACGCATCACCGTTGACTCAGAAGTATGTGGCGGCCGCCCCTGTATTCGTGGGTATCGGCTGCGCGTGAAGGATGTCCTTGAGCAACGCGCCGCCGGTGCGAGTTGTGAAGAGATTCTCGCAGATTATCCGTTCCTGGAAGACGAGGACATAACCGCCGCGCTCGACTACGTTGCCCGCGCGAATGACCATCCAATCATTCGTACGGCAGAGTGATGCGGTTTCTGATCGACACCCAATTCCCACCAGCCTTGAAATCCGTCCTTGTCGAAGGCGGCTATAGTGCGAAGCACACGCTGGATCTCGACATCGGCCGCAGATCATCGCGGCACTGGCATCTGGCGAGCCGATTGTGGAATTGGGCTGATGCATCAGTTTGATCGACCGCTGACAATCAACAGAACCGGCGAATTGCCGACGTTTACGGTGGCTTGTTGGCGCTGAGCCGTCCGGTCGCGCCGTAGCAATTCCAGCTCGGCACCGGCGCCATCATCCACCCCCTACCCAATGAAACGCCGAGCCGCTAAGCCTGCGGTCATTGAACAACTCTGACGAACCAGCCGAAGTGGCACGGTTCCAAGCGCAGGTCACAGAGGACACGCCCATGACGACCCCCATGAAATCCCACACCCGTGTCGCGGTTATTGGCGGCGGCGTCGTCGGCTGCAGCGTGCTGTACCATCTGACCAAGGCGGGTTGGAAGGACGTGACCTTGATCGAGCGCTCGCGGCTCAGCTCGGGCAGCACCTGGCACGCGGCCGGCGGCTTCCATACGTTGAACGGCGACCCCAACGTTGCCAAGCTGCAGGGCTACACGATCGGGCTGTATGCCGAGCTGGAGAAGATCTCGGGCCAGTCGTGTGGCCTGCATCGCTCGGGCGGTGTCATCCTGGCCGACAATAACGACCGCATGGACTTCCTGAAGATGGCGCACGCCCGCGCCCGTTATCTCGGCATCGAGACCGAGCTGCTGACGCCGTCGGAAGCCAAGAAGCTGTTCCCGCTGATGGAAGAGAAGTACTTCGTCGGCGCGCTCTATGACAAAGCCGACGGCAATCTCGATCCTGAAGGCACCACGGAAGCCTATGCCAAATCGGCGCGCATTGGTGGCGCCGACATCATCCTCAATAACCGCGTGGTCGAACTGAAGCCGCGTCCGGACGGCTCGTGGAACGTCATCACTGAGCAGGGCACCATGGTCGCCGAGCACGTCGTCAATTGCGGCGGACTATGGGCCCGCGAGGTCGGCCGCATGGTCGGCATCGAGCTGCCGGTCTTAGCCATGGAACACATGTATATGGTCACCGAGGACATCCCCGAGGTAATCGCTTTCAACAAGGAGCATGGCCACGAAGTCAGCCACGCGCTCGACTTCAAGTCGGAAGTCTACATGCGCCAGGAGCGCAACGGCATGGTGCTCGGCACTTATGAGAAGGACTGCCGGCCGTGGCAGCCTAAGACGACGCCCTGGGATTTCGGCCAGCAATTGCTGCCTGACGATCTCGACCGCATCGCGCCGTCGCTGGAGATCGCCTACAAGCACTTCCCGGCGTTCGCCAAGGCCGGCATCAAGCGCGTCATCAATGGCCCGTTCACGTTCTCGCCGGACGGCAATCCGCTGGTCGGCCCGGTGCAGGGCTTGCGCAATTACTGGGTCGCCTGCGCCGTCATGGCCGGGTTCTCGCAGGGCGGCGGCGTCGGCCTGGCGCTGTCGCAATGGATGGTCAATGGCGATCCGGGCTTCGACGTCTGGGGCATGGACGTGGCGCGCTTTGGCGAATGGGCGACGCGCAGCTATACCAACGCCAAGGTGCGCGAGAACTACTCCCGCCGCTTCTCCATCCGCTTCCCGAACGAGGAACTGCCGGCCGCCCGGCCGCAGCAGACAACGGCTTTGTATGACGTGATGCTCGCGCAAGGCGCCGTGATGTGCGATTCATGGGGGTTGGAGGTGCCGCTGTGGTTCGCGCCGAAGGGCGTTGAGCCGAAGGACGTTGTCTCGTTCCACCGCTCCAACGACTTTGAGCATGTCGGCAATGAGTGCCGGGCGGTGCGCGAGGGCGTCGCCGTGACGGAAATCGCCAACTTCGCGAAATACGCGTTTGAGGGGCCGGGGGCGGAAGGCTTCCTGGCACGGCTGATGACCAACAAAATGCCGAAGGTGGGTCGCCTTGTGCTGACGCCAATGCTCAACCCGCAAGGCAAGCTGATCGGCGACTTCACCATCGCCAAAGCGGGCAACGAGCGCTTCGTGATGTGGGGGTCTTCGCAAGCGCAGAAGTACCATATGCGCTGGTTCGAGCAGCATCAGCCGGCGGACGGTTCAGTGCACATCACCCGCTACGACATGGGCCTTGTCGGCCTCAGTATCGCCGGACCGAAGTCACGCGCGGTGCTGGCGAAGCTGACGGACGAGGATGTGTCCAACACTGCCTTCAAGTTCATGGATCACCGCTCCATGGACATCGGCCACGTACCGGCGATGGTCAACCGCGTCACCTATACCGGCGACCTTGGCTACGAGATCTGGGTAGCGCCGGAGTATCAGCGCCGCCTGTTCGCCGAGATCATGAAGGCTGGCAAGCCAGAGGGCATTGGCTTGTTCGGCATGCGGGCGCTGTTGTCCTTGCGCCTGGAGAAGAACTTCCCGACTTGGTACCGCGAACTCAGGCCCATCTACGGGCCGTTCGAGGCCGGCATGGACCGCTTCATCGACTTGGGCAAGAACGACTTCATCGGCCGCGAAGCCG
>JANNSA010000560.1:0-17822 GCA_031402115.1 Hyphomicrobiaceae bacterium
CATGACAGCATCACCTCGACTCGAAGAACTTTTGTCCCTGCCGGCCGCTCGTCGTTTGGCGATCATGGAAGCCATTTGGGACTCGCTCACCTTGGAGCCCGAAAACGTGCCGATACCGGACTGGCACCGGGAAATCCTCGAACAACGTTTGGCCGAGGATGAGAGCGATCAAATGCCCGGCGAGAGCTGGCCTGAGATTCGCCGCAGGATCGAACACCGGTGACGTTCACGGTCGTTGTCCGCCGATCCGCCGCGAACGACATTATACACGCGTCGGACGCACGCGACTGCGCGGCTGATGCGATTAGCACGATTCCGTGAGCCGCCAGGGCTGCGCCCTGGACCCCATCTCCGGGGGCGCAACTCGTATCTGACAGCGTGCTCAAGACGTAAGGAGATGAGGAATTAGGAGGTTAGAGCGTTCTGGCAACTCGGAAGCCGAAGAAGTTGCTGCGGATGTCGGGTAGGGCCCTGCCGCGGTCGGCCGAGCGGAGGTTCCGAGGATTGTCGCCCCAGGAACCGCCGCGCAGAACGCGAAAACTGCAATCACCACTGGTTCGAGCCTTGCCATCGCCTGAGTTGCCGACATTGTTGGCGTTCCAGCAATCCTCGCTCCATTCCCAGACATTGCCATGGACGTTGTAGAGGCCCCAGGGGTTCGCCACAAAACTGTCGACCGGAACTGTTGCCTTGCGCGATTCGCCCTTAGCACCACCATCGTACGTATAATTTGCATCATAGTTGGCTTGGCTCGCAGAGATTGACTTGCCCCACCAGAACGGCGTTGTCGTGCCAGCCCGAGCCGTGTATTCGCGCTCACTCTCGGAAAGAAGTCGATAGCCCTGGCCGGTCGTGGACACGAGCCACGCCACGTATGCCATGGCATCGCTCCAGTTAACACAGACAACGGGATGACGATCGGTCTGTGGGAAGCCGGGAGACCGCCAATTGCGGTCGGCTTGCAGCTTCCATTCGGTGCCGGTAAAGGCGTAGCACTCGGCCTCTGCCTTGTGGTTCGTCGCTGTGACAAACGCTGCAAACTCGCCCCGCGTCACGGCAAAGCGCGCAACTGCAAACGGTTTGCTGATCGTTACCGGCAGTTGATCCTCGCTGCCCTTGAGAAAAGGCTCCCGTTTCGGCTCGTCGCTGGGCGACCCCATTGTGAACCGGCCTGTTGGCGCGACCACCATCTCGGGGCAAGTGGGACAGTCCTTGAACCAGTCCGTCTTACCGGAGCCGGGTTTCAGGCAGCGGCGCTCATTGCCGACCTGTGCCTCGACGCCGTCGCAACGCGCGGCGGGCGGCGCTGACCGATTGGCGACGGCCGGTTGTGCAAGTTTCGGCACCGGAGCGGCGGGTGGTGGCGTGGCCACGGCGACTTGGGGCGTCGCCACCGCACCTGCCGATTGGCGCTCGACGGTGGATTGCGCCGACGGCCAGGGTACTGGCACACCGGCGTAGTATGCGCCGACCCATCCGACGACAATGACGCTCGCGGCCGTGGCCCCGACCCAGCTCCAGGGAACGGCCCGGATCGGGTTCGACCCGGCCTCGGCCTGCATCGCCTTACGACCGGCGTTGATGGCGACCACCAACTCCTCGATATCCCGGCCGAAGCGCTCGTGGCTGATGTCGTGCTTCTGATGCAGAACCATTTCCCGGATGTCTTCGGGAAGATTGGCGCCACGCGGCATCGGTGCCCGCTCGATCAGGACCGGAATGACAAGGATGCCGCGCTTCAACGCACCGGCGATTTCCTCGCGAACGTAATCCCGCTCGCCGGACGCCTGGCGCTGGGCAAACAGCTCCATCCACTTGGGGCCGATAACGGCGAGGAAAACGTCGGTTTCGGCGAGCGCCTTTTCCAGCTCCCTGTCGAAACGCTGACCGGCCAGCAGGTTGTCGACATCCATGAATACGTTGGCGACCCCAAACACGCCGGCCAAGCGATCCCGCACGCGCGCCGCCGTCGAGCGCTCGTCATCGCGTCTGTAGTTGACAAAGACCTTGCCGGCCATCAACCCCTACCCATCCGCAATAGCCCGCCAACAGTAGCGCAGACCACGACGGGAAGTCATCGGCTGAAATTGAATCGGCGGGGCGCTCTTCAATGATCGGTCGGGCGAGATCTCGGCCTTGTCGGTCATGCGGCAGGAATATCCGTAATCGCCTTTGTACGTTTGGTGATAAACGATATCGTCGCGCCTTGGAAGTAGTGTCGCTGCGGGCGGAACGGGAACTTATGGGAGTCAAGCGGGGTATGGTCCAGAATCGATCATCGGGGAGCGGGACCACCAACAAGAACTACCAGCGGGCCGCCATCGAAAAGTATCTCGGAGGTCTGCCGACAGACGCGCCAATCCGCTCTGTCGTCGCAAGTCCCGGGGTCTCGACGCAGCTCGATGCCTACGAGGCAGCAGATGCCCACGCGCTGGCAGCACAAACGCGCTATCGAGCCTGGGGGCAGCGTGGCCTGCGCGCGACGACGTTCGGCATCCTGATCGGCGCCCTGCTGCTGCTACCCCTTGACCATTGGTTTGCCGGCACACCAGGCACGGTCGTTGGTGGGTTGCAGACACTGGCTCTTGTCATCACGTTCGGGGCGACCCTGCTCATCATGTGGTTGAAGCCGCTCGATCAATGGATGCTGCATCGCGCCGAAGCCGAGCAGCACCGCGGCAAGATCTTTGCGGCGATCTTGAACAGTGCTTCACCCACCAGTGCCGCCGCCACAACGTTGGCGACGCAGAAACTCGATCTGCTGATGGCCGCGCACATCAACGATCAATTGGACTATTTGGACAAGCGCACCCACGAGCATAAGAAGGTGGCAAGCAACTTTTCGCCTGTGCGGCTCCTCGGCTACGTGTTGATCGTCTGTGCCGCAGTGCTGGGCCTCGCAGCACTGATCAACGGGCTCGGCATAGCGCTGCCTGCGGGGCTGAAGCGGTTGGTCGACGTGCTTGTCCTCCCCGACGCCAACCGCTGGCAGCTCGGCATCACGACGATGGCGTCGGGCGTGCTTGCTCACGCCACGGCCCACACGCTGATGGAGGAGGACGAGCGCAAAGCGGCGCTCTTTGCCGTCACCGCTAAAAAGCTGCGGCGGCTGATCGGGCGCGATTTGCCCAAGGTGCGACTGGCAGTCGCGAACGGGCACGAGACGACGCTGCAGAAGTTCTTTGCCGACGCGCGCAGCATCCTGGAGCAGGAGCACGCGGTATGGTCGTTCATTCGGCCATCGGACGATGCGCCGGGGTGAGGCGCGTTAAGCAGCGCCGCGCGCCATCGCGACGAGGTTCCGGAACAGGGCAACCGTGAGTGGCCTTGCCTGTTTCGCCACCCGCTCCAACGGCGGCACCGCCTTGCTCCGCTTTCCCGTTATCAGCAGCACCGGCTTGCGGTCCTCGGTGGCGTGGACCCAGATGATGGGAATGCCCCACTCGATGGCGTTCTGCAGGATCTCCGGCGTGCCGCCACGTCCAGCAGCGGGCTTGCCGTCCCAGATGGTCAGGATGACATCGCTGCGCGCGAGCGTCACCATGCCGACGGCGACGTAGCCAGCCTCGGCGCGGGCGAGCGTGCCCTTCAGAATGGCGCGCTCGTCGGCAGCTTTCCACAGCGCGCGGAATTCCTGCGTGGTGGCTGCATCACCGAACGTGGTCTCGTAGTCACGGCGCTCGAACGGGATGACGGCCGTCAAGCGCTGACCGAGAGCCAGAGTTTCGCGAGCGATAATGCGGTCGCAGCCTTCGGCAAGCGGCGAGATGACGTCGAGCACCGGCCCATCTACGCGCGTCCCGACTGAGGCGGCTTTCATAAGGCCGGTCAGCACGCTACGCACGCGGGCGACGAGCCTCTTCTCCGGCACCTGCAAACGGTTCGGGCGATGGCCGGTGATGCCGATCTTGATCATGACGCGCGACAACTTCGGTTGAACAGGCTGAAAGCCTATCGCGCCAACATCAACATCTCATATGAAATCCTCGACCCTGACCTGCTCCACGGCCGCCTTCTTTGCGAGTTGGTAAAGAGATTCCATCTCGCTCGGGTCATCAAGGGCCCGCAGCCGCCTGAGACGGCGGGCGGAGAGCCGCTTACCGTCCATCAGCGGGGCCAGCTTGACGGCCTCCAGTTCCAGGTCATAGCGCTGGAACTTCAACAGCGGTGCATGAGGGTCAGGGCCGACGCCCAGCACCTCGCCTTTCAGGGTGCCGATCTCGCTGTTGATCGGCTTCGGGTCGCGCGGCTCCGACATCCACTGCAGCAGCGTGAGCGACAGCATCTGGCTATCGGTGATCATGCCGCGCAACGCCTGGATGCCGAATAGCGCAGCCACCCGCCGCTGCCAGAAACCGTATTGCACCGGCTCACGCCAAATACCTGTGCCGATCGAGACCATCTGCAGATGGTCGGCGCCAAGCGGCCAGCCAAGTCCATGGCCCTTGAGCCGGGCGGTCATCAGCAAAGCCAGCGCCGGATTATTGAACGGCGAGATACCGCCATCGACGAACGTGCCGTAGGGCCGGTTCGGCGCGAGCGGCAAGCGCTTCGGGTTGAACACGGTCGGCGCGGCGGTCGAGGCGCGAATCAGATCGGCGACGCGAAGTGCGTGGTTCTTATCTTCAGGGTTTGCGCCATCCCAGAACGGCGAGTTCGGATTGTTGGTCACGATCCACCATGGGCTGCCGGTGTCGAGCCGCTTGGTGATGGTGGCGAGGCCGGTTTTTAACCTCGGATCGTCGAGGCGCATGTCGCCAAGGGTTTGTGCCAACTTCTCTTCGAGCGTTTCGGCCGAGAATTTCGAGCTCAAAATGCCGAACCCGACGGCACGCCCGAAGATCTCCGGGCACCATGATTTGAACGTCTTGGCGACCTTCTCCATCGGCCAGCCGAGCGCCAGCATGGTGGCGATGATGGAGCCGACCGAGGTGCCGCCGATCAGGTCGAAGTGGTCGGCAAGCACGAGATCGGGCTTGCCGGTCTTGGCACGCAGCTTGCCTTCCATCTCCTCGAGAAACGCGATTGTCGCGATGCCCCTTACACCACCGCCGTCGAGGGCGAGAATGCGTTTGAGAGGAGCACTTCCTTGTGAGCCTGTCACCTGATCTCCTTGGTTAGATTCGAGCGCGAAACATGATGCAGTTGGCTTGTTACTCCAAGGCCGCCAATTCCGTTTCCATCTGTTTAATCCATTTCAGCCTGTTCGCATCCAATCGGTTGGCGTGAGCCAGGGGCTTCAAGATCGCCAACGCATCGTCGAGATGCCGTCTGGCGTTCGCTAGATCGATGCGAGACAGCTGCCAGCGCGACACTACCGAGAACACCTGTGATTGTATGTCACCCGGATTTCGCTTGATAAGCACTTCGTATGTGCCCAGCGCTCGATCAAACGCCTGGCCGAGCTTGACCTTGATCAGGTCGATGGCTTGAATGTGGGGCATTGTCCAATGGAACCACGAAGCGCTGCAGAAAAAATGCGGTTCCGCCGGGAAGCGGAACCGCTGGTCGAGGAAGGCCTCAATACTCTTCGGCGAGCATGAGGGTGAGCACGCGCGTCGTCTGGTCGGGGTCGCTCGGATCTTCCGAGCCAGCCGCCATCGCTGCGTCGTAATAATCGAGTTTCCAGAAGAACCTCTCGTCGGCGAACTCGAACGCGCCGAAATCGTGCTCGCCGTGCGGGTCGTTGTCGGCCGTGAAGGCGTCGAACTTCCTGACCATGTCGAGCACCAGCACTATGGCATCCGGCGTGAGCGCATTGACGCCGGCGGTCATGACGACGCGGCCGCCTTTGAAGGTCTTGCGGAATTGGTCGTTGAGTTCACGAATGCGCGCGGTGTTGTCAGACATCGCGGATCTCCTTCTCGCTGTCCGATGTCGGCGGGATGCCGGCACCGGAGCACGAGAGGGAACGTGCCGGTCAGTATGCCACGGGCTCGGGAAATGTTAACACTACGGCGAGGGAGGCAAGGCCGTGGGTTGGTATATCGCCATCAAAACCATCAAGGATCATCGCTACCGCTACCGGCAACGCACGTGGCGCGAGGATGGGCGCACCGAAAAAAGCCGCCGGTGATATGCCGGCGGCTTGCATTGATCGCGCCTGCCGCGACCGTGCCCTACTTCTTGTAGCTGGGCTTGGCCTTGCTCTTCGGCTCTTCTTCCTCTTCCTCCTTGTAGGTGCGAAGCACGATCTTGCCGTCGAGTGGCAACGCTTGCAGGAGCAGGTTGAAGCCCTCGCCGTCGTCGTGTGGAAACGCCACACCGAGGTTCAGCCAATAATCGTCTTTAGCTTCGCGCTTGATGACGGTGTAGGCGCGATACGCAGGTTTCGCCATGCTGGCGTCCTCCTCAACAGGTTGGAGTTACGACCCTGCACACGGCATCGCGTGCAAGGTTTGTATTATAATATGTATGCAGATAATTGCAAAAAACCCCGCTGCCACGTGCGGTGTTCATTGCGCCAGGGATCAACGCCGAAGGCGGAGACGGCACGGCTCCGTTCACGCGAGCCCGGCACGATAGCCTGGGTGCGCCAACCACACCGGCACAACGCAGCAGGCATACTCGAAATGCTGGTTCGTTTGTAAACGGGTTATCAAATGGTAAAATAACCGACGGTCGGTGTCTGCCCTTGTGCGGCTTGAGTGCCCGCAAGGCCGCCAGCGTCCAGGTGAACGCCGCGCCTGTTCGACTTGGCCTGCCCGATTAGTGAGGCCGCTCCTGCAATGGAGCGGCCTTTTCTCACACCTGCCTGCGTGGTGAGCACGTGTCCAGTACGCGCCAGGGTAGCCATTCATCGCCGGAAACTTGTTGCACCTTTCCGGAAAACTTATTTCTCCGCTGGCGCAGTCTGCATACTTTTGGTGAGCCAGCTCTGCCATACTTTCGGAGCCGCCATGCACCCGTGCAGGCGTGCCCGCCCGCGGGTGTCAAGCCCGAGCACGGGGTGAGAATTCTCGAGAGGGCCCGCTTGCCCGAACGCTTGACGCACGCGGCGCGCGAGCGAGGGCACGCTAGACTTTTGTGCAACGCGGCCGATGTCGACGAGTGAGCATGCAACCCGGGCAGTACTGTTAAATCAGTGTCTGTGGCTGGCCGTTGCCGTCGATCCACCGCAGCGAAAGAATGCCGCCGTTGAGCGCGTCACTGTGCGTGAAATAAAACAGCTGCCGGATGTTGGTTGCGCGTGTGAGATTGGCGAGTGCCGCCCGCATGTGCTCGACCCGCTCCGGCGTATTGGTGATGAACAGAATGCGGCATGCCTTCCAGCCAAACTGACGCTCGTGCAGCTTCGCACTGTAGCCCTCGATGTAGCCGGCGAACTTGCGCACAATTGACGTGCGTTTGAACGTCGCCCGCTCAACCGGCATCGAACCGCGATCGACCTCAACCAGATAGCAGCGGCGCGAGATAATGGGCGAACGCAATGCAAAGACGTAATCGGGATTGACCGAGACCGGCTCTAGCTGACCGTTGCGGCGTACTTCGGTTTTCCAAAGGAACGCGTGATCGGGTGACAGCGGCGGCTTCGGGAGGGCCGCGATCAACGCCTTGGCATCGATGAGTTCGATCTCTGGGCGCAATCTGCACCCAACAGTGAGGGCGCTGTGCGTGTCGGCGATGGCGATGGTGTGCTCGATGAACGGCCGGCCGACGGACCGGTTCTTGTGTTGCCAGTCGGAGTCCGGGAACGCGGCACCATAACGTTCGTTGAGCAATCGGGCACCGCGATCTGAAAGCGCGTACACCATCGGCGAGCTGCCCGTCCTCGAATAGTAGTCGATCTGGGCGCGTGGTCGATCAATGTACCCGGCATGAAAAAGCCCATTGAGCCGGCGCAGAATTTTGTCGGCACTGCCCGGCACCAGCGCCTGGACCTGACGCGAATTGAGAAACCGATTGCGGCCGATCGCCAGAATGATTTCCGCGTCGCGTTTGGTGAGCTGAAACGCGGGCGCTGCACTGGCGCGCTCAAAACGCCGATTGCGGGCAGTCGTCGGCGCGGTCGATGCGGTCGGCATACAATAAGTATACGCGGCTTCGAGCCCGTGGAAACGCGCGCCATGTTCGGCCATGTGAACAAGCGCGCGAGGAAATTCCGCTATCTAGCGGATGGAAATTTTTTCATTACGCCTGAACGCACCCAGATCGCTGCCTGGTGGGAACCCTCCAAGCAACGATTATTTGTCGTCGATCTCGCCGTGGTCGCTATCCCACACCGGCGGTGCGGACCCGGTGCGGCGTTCGGACTGCTCGGCTTCGGCTGCTGGAGAATGTGGCCGCGCAGTTGTCGATTGCGGCGAGAGAGTTTGCGCATACTTCCGGCGCATCAGCGCGCGCACGTCGGTGAACTGGGACTCGGTCATCTGCGGCGCGTTTGCGAGTGGACTCAATGGAATTGCCAGCGCCACCGGATGTGCCATGCCGGTGATATGTGTCGCGAAGGTGTGCCGCGGCATGCTGTCGAGCCATTCGGGCGAGGTCCGCATCTGATTTGCCAGCGTGCGTTTGTCCTCATAGATCGGTGCGTGCACCATCTTGATGGCGGCGCCAGACGCGGCCGATTGCAGCGCCTGCGAGAGCTGCGCCAGCCGTTGATGCGAAATTATCAGCCCGAGCTTGTATTTGCGGCCGGTGTCGAAGATCTTTTCGACATTGTGATCGGCCTTGATGAACTTGTAGCACTCGTCGATATAGAAGTACGTCGGCAGGCGCTCGTGTTCGCCGATGCGCTGGCGTGCCTGCGCGGCTTGTGCGGTAATGGCGATGAAGAACCGGCCGAATACTTCGGTGCCTTTCTTCAGGAGATCTTCATCGGCGTTGATGACGATCACCTTGCCGGCGTCCATTTCCGCGGCCATCGCGAGCTTCTGGGTCGGGGCACTGAACATGTTGCGGAACACGGCATCGGTGACCAGCGATTGGATGCGCGCGCGGATCTGGGCGCGGCTCTGGCTGAACTCGCTCGAATTGAAGTCGACGCGGAAGAAATCCTGCTCCGCCGCATCAAGCAGCGGCAGATACTGCTGAAATTTTTCGAGCGTTGGTCGGCGCTTGTCGAACGGCTCGAAGATTTCATTCAAGGTCATCAGCGTCGCATCTGGAATTGCCTGGATCAGCGCCGTGACCGCCTGCATCAGCGTTTCCTGCCGGCCGGTGGCTTCCTGTTTCAACGCGCCGAACAGGAACAGCAACAGGTCCAGCAAGTCCGATTGCTCGGTGCGCTTGTCGAGAAGCGTTTGGGCTCGGTTGCCATTACGGGCGAAGATGTTGAGCGCCAGCGGGTATTCGATGTCGGTGGGATCGATATAGACCAGCCGATCATGCAGCCGTCCGCCGGGTGCGAAGTCGACGTGCCGCACGATCGATCGAATGAGATCGCCCTGGCTGTCGAGCACGATCACCGAGGCTTTGCCCTGCGCCACCGCATCAAAATCGTTGACGATCATGCCGCTCAGCAAATTGGTCTTGCCGGCGTTGGTGCTGGCGACGATGTGCTGATGCGAAAACCGGTTGGTCAGCGCGAACGGCACCGGCGCACGGAAAACATCGAGCAAGGGGGTGCCCTGCAGATACGCCGCCGCAAGCTCGGCCGTCGGCAATCCGGCGGCCGTTGCTGCCAGCAGCGGCTTGCGCGCGTGTTCGTCGGCAGGATTGATGCCGGAAACGCGGCACACGTTTTGATAGAGTTGCTGTTGCAGTTCGGCCAGCAGCCCGGCGTCGCTGACTTCCCGGCGCGCCACGGCACCGAGTATGAAATCGATCGTCGGGGCGAGCTCCCGCAGGATCGCATCGAGCGAAACGACGAAGGTGGCAGACCGGTGATCGGCGAAGTTGGCCGGAATCTGTTGCGAGACACGGCTGAAGACGATGCTGAGCGTACTTACCAGCACCCCAACCGCGTGGTCGTCATGGGCGAGGAAATGTTCTTTGGCGCGCAGGAACCGGCGCAGGTCGACCTGGTCCTTGAGCGACAGCACGTCGATCGCCGGATCTTCCTCAGGGAAATCGAAGATTGTCGTCTCAAGCGCGAGCATGTGCGCCATCGCCTGTAGGAACGCTTCATGCAGTTGCGGCGGTGGCAATGGATCGATGCTCTCAAAGATCGCCCGCAGCATGCTCTCCAGCGCGCTCGGGTGCGACCAGCGGGAGGCTTCGAAGGTTTTGCGCACGCTGTTGTAGAGCGTAATTGTTGCCGCCAGATCGAGCGCACGCTCGTCGGTGAAGCGGCGCCAGAAGCCGGTGAAGACGGCGGGACGTCGCGGCGGTCGCCTAGTGTTCACTGAGCTCCTCCCTGCCATCAAACGTCAGGGCAACGTCGAGATAGGTGGCGAGGTATTCGGTGGCCTGCTGGATATTGTTTGCGACCGTGAGAATTTCTTCGAGACTTTCGCTTTCGAAGTGTTGCCCGGCGACCAGCGAGCCCAAGGTGATCTGCAACGCGATCATGGAGAACAGGCCGTGCGTCGTGCCAGCGGCGACGTGCCATAGCGACGCCCCGATCTCACCGAAGGCGGTTGCGAGATCGCCGAGGGACGGCTCCCACGGCACCGGCGTCATCGGCTTGGCAGCGGCATCGAACCGCTCGCCAGCAGAATGCGCATGCTGCACGCGCGGATCGCTATCGTAGACGACAAAGTCGTACAGATTGTATTTGTGAAAGAGTTCGAGCTCTTCGGGCGCGAGATCAAGCCGCGCATCGAGCAGGAACGTGATCGAGCTCCAAATCCAGCCATCATCGCGTTGTGACCTGCGCAGCAAGAGGTGCATGGTGCATCGTAACTCGTGGAGGTGGTCTTCGTCGAGCGGCTTACGGATCGCCGTCGGCGGCGTTCCAGAGCAGGCCGGACCGGGCGGCTTGGACGCCGGCCCACAGGGCAAACGGGATGACGATGGCGGAAAAATAGCCGGGCGTCAGGTAGTGCTGCCCATCAATCTGAAAGACCGCGTTGGCAATCCAGGCGGTGCTGGTGGCAAACCAGATGCAGACGCCGGCGGCGGCAGTTGTCAGGGTAAAGCGTTGCCAGGCCGGTCGGCGCTCGATGCGCGTGGCAGCACGTGGCAGGGATATCCAAGTGAGCAGCACCAGTTCGGTGATGGTAAGAGCTAAGAATACGGCGGTGATCGCGTAAGCGTAGAGCAGGTTAGCAGACGGCGCGAAGAACGGGGCGACGCTGCGGCAGACGGCAACCAGGTAGGGATGAACAAAGAACGCCTGGGCGACGAGCGCAGCACCGATCGCGGCGGTCGCGGCGCTGTAAAGCACGGTTTTGATCAGGTTTGGATTGAATAGGGTGTTGACCACGTAGACGATGGCTTCGCGCAGTATGGTCACGAACATCAGGCTAAAGAACCGCCAGCCGTTGACAGCGTAATAGCAGAGATCGAATACAGCCAGAGCGACCGGATTGGTTGAAGCAGGTGAGCGATATTCGCTCCATTCGAGGCCGCGCAGGCGGTGGATGGTGTTGATACCGGTGGCGTAGATGATAATGGCACCGAGCGAGATGCCGACAGCTTCGCGGAGCCGGAGAACATTTACTAGCCAGCCGTACTGCTCGTTCAGCGCGGCCTGAAGGGTCGGCAGGAAAAATTGGGTGAGATGGCGCAGCGCGGTCGCAGTGAGGAGGAAAACGGTGATGGTTTGGGCAATCCGGGTGTAGATCGGATCGGTGTCCAGGCGACGCCAATGTTCAACAACGATGATGCCGGTGAGCACGACCAGCGTGATCCAAAATGCGGTGATGGTTTGGGCGGCAATAATGTAGAGGGCGGTGAAGAACAGCGATGCGTGATAGCCAAGTTTGACCAGCAGATCCTTGCCGGAGGTTGCAAGGGGGATGCTCACCCACAGCGTCGCCAGGGCGATGAGCATGCCTTCGACGACCGGTTGGGGGCTATTCTGGTCAAGCCGAAAACAGCCGATGGCGATGATCGCCAGGCCGATGAAAATCGCAAGCGCCGCGCACAGGGCGAGCAGGCCTTTGCTGATTTGAAACATTGCTTCCCCTTGAGCGGAGACGGGTGGACTTGGGGTTTGGCGCGCCCGCAAGCGCGTTGGGACCCGCCAGATACCGCCTGAATAAAGTGCCAATGCGCCACGCTGCCCGTTGCCAAAGGCCGTCCGGTCGGGGCAGGGGCCGCGGCTGACGCCCGAAGTGTTAGGCACGGTCGAGGAATGGGAGAAAGAGTATTATCGGCACGATAAAACCGATGCTGGCACTCCACCCCGTGACGCGCTTGACCTGTTTCGAGCATGTTGTTGTAGCAGGAGCTTAGGCTTTGAGAAACCGCGCGATCTTTTCCTCGATTATCACCCTATCATTGCCAAATCGCAGGCGGCTGTATTCGATCAGTCGTCGGGGCTGTGCATGTCTTGCCGTTGGATCGGCGAACATTGCAAGGCGCAGTGCTTCGGTCGGCGCATCATCAATCAGCAGTCGAGCATAGGCTTGGTAGTTGGGGAGTGTGGTCAGCAGTTTTTCGGGTGCCGTCTCATGGGCGCCCATGCCGCGATAGTCGACCTGCGGCTCGATGCCGAGGTGGTCGGCGAGGATCGGGGCATCGGCCGCGCCCACTCTGAGCGCAATGGTGGAAGCGGCATTGCCGAGCACCGCCTCTCGCAGTCCATCGGTAAGCTGGTCCAGATATTGATGTGCGAGCGTCAGACCGAGCGCATAATTGCGGGCCTGAGACAGGATGCGCTTGAAGCCGACGCTAGCATAATCTTGGAATTCATCCGTGTATAAATAGAAGGGTCGGCGCATTGCCTGCGGCACATCTTCGCGCGCAAACGCGGCCTGGGCCAGCTTGGTTACGATCAGCGCCCCCAGCATGTGCGCATTCTGCTCACCGAGCCGCCCCTTCGACAGGTTGACGATCAGAATGCGGCCCTCATCCATGGTCCGCCGCAGGTCGATCGTACTTTTGGGTTGGCCGATGATGTTGCGCAATTCCGGTGCCGACAACAGCGCGTCGAGCTTGTTCAAGATTGGCCCGGTGATTTCCACCCGCCGTTTGTCATCGTAACTGGCAAACTGCCGGGTCCAGTAAGTGAGCACGACCGGGTCTCGAATGGCCCGCACCACCCGTGCGCGGTAGCCATCATCGGTGAGCAGGCGGGGGATGCCAAGCAGCGTCGCCGATCCCACCGACAACAGCGCACGCAGGCAATTGCGCAGCACCTGCTGTGACCGATCACCAACGGCGGTCGCTCCCCAGATATGAATGAACGCGGACACGATATCGTCGGCGATGACCGCATGCCGATCGACGTGCGCCCGCTCAAGCACGTTGAACCCGATCGGTCGCCCGAGATCAGCGGGATTGAGATAGATTACTTCGTGCGTCCGATGCGGCGGGACCAGGCTGAGCACTGCTTCCGCGAGATGACCCAACGGGTCAATCAAACCGACGCCCCGGCCGGCGGCCAGGTCTTGGGCGATGAGGTGCTTGATCAGCGTGGTCTTGCCGGTGCCGGTCTGGCCGATGATGTGGAGATGGCGCCGCCTGGCACTGTCGCCCAACGTCAAAGGCTCGCCGTCGTGCGTGGCGATCATCAACTCGCTATGTGTGGTTTCATGGGTCAACCCGAACTCCGAGAGAGAGCCGCCCGGTGCCTGGGCGCGGGTTCGCAACAAGTCCTGCGCGTGCAGGTCTCATCACTCGTCGCCAGTTGCCTGTGCGGTTGGCGGGGCGACGCACTTCTCGAAGCTCGATTGCGCCACGATCGGTGGCCTATCTGCAAGTGTACGGTCGAGTTGTCGATCGGCGGCAGACCAGGGTGGGGATAGCCGACGGCCCTACGCTCACCAGTGGAAAGTCGTGCCGTGTTCGACCACGAGGGCGGCTCTACCTCCAGAAAGCTGCCGATTTGCTGCGCTGCAACAGAACGTCGGTGTGGGCCATTGAGCGGTCATGACGTGCCGACCAACCCGAGGCTTGAAGTTCGGCAGCTCGTTGGTACTATAGCTGACAGTCAGTGGTAGAGGGCGACGGGTGAGGTTGATCCGCGGTCACGGTGCCAACCGATTGCGGTGTTCGGCCGAGTGTGACCAAGGCGCTTCCTGTCATTGAGCAGCAGCTTCGACACTAGCGTATTCGAAAACCGCGACTAAGCCCGTCACTTGGAGGGTGGGATGGCTTCCATTGTTCCGCGCGCAATGCCACCACCGCGGCCACGACAACCTCCTCCAATTCCTTCACGAGCGCAGCAGCTTGCGCGAGCGCCCGCAGATGGCGCCAAGCTCAAGGTCTTCATCTCCTACTCCCGCAAGGATCTAGCGTTTGCGGAACTCATCTTTGCAGCGCTTCAAGCGAGGGGCTTGGCCCCGAAGATCGATACGAGAGACCTCCCGAAATTGGAAGACTGGCGGCGCGAGCTGTTGGGCTTTATCCGCGAATGCGACGCCATTGTCTTTATCGTTAGCCCGAGCTCGATCTCCTCTCCCGTATGCGCCTGGGAGGTGGAACAGGTTGCGAAGCTGAATAAGCGACTTGCGCCCATCGTCCTTGAGCGCGTCTCGGACGATCTCATTCCAGACGGCATCGCCAAGATCAACTATCTTTTCTTCGATCAACACGACGAATTCGATATTCAAGCCGACGCGTTGGCGGAGGCACTACAAAGAGACCTAGTCTGGCTTAAGGAACACACTCGGCTCGGGGAAGTCGCGCGTCGCTGGGACGAGCGAAGGCGCGTGGTCGGCCTTATGCTGCGCGGGCAGGAGTTGGAGGAGGCGGAGCGGTGGATCGCCGCCCACCCTCGCGGCGCTCCTGAGCCCACAGACCTGCACCGGCAGTTCATTCAGCAAAGCCGAGGAAGCGCGACGCGTCGCCAAAGGGCAATGGTGATTGGCGCACTTGTGGCAACTGCTATTGGATTTGGCTTGGCAGGCTTGGCTTATTGGCAACGTGGAATCGCTCAAGGCCAGCGTGACGAGGCAGTAGCGCAAAGGCGATCAGCGCAAAGGTCGGAGGCGCTCTTCCGTGCCGAAGCGTCGACAGCAGCGTTGAGGCGTGGGGATGCGGCAACGGCAGTTCTACTTGCGCTCGAAGGCGTCCCCGATAACGGCGCAGACGAGGAATTGCAGCGCAATCGCCCTTTCGTCCCTGAAGCTTGGCATGCACTCCATTCTGCATGGTTAGCGCTTCAAGAACGTTTGATACTCAAAGGCCACACGGGGCCGGTCAAGAACGCGGTATTTTCGGCTGACGGGTCCCGCATCTTGACATTGTCGGATGACAAGACTGCGCGACTATGGAACGAGGACGGCAAGCAACTTGCCAACTTCGGGGGACACACGGGGCCGGTCAAGAACGCGGTACTTTCGGGTGACGGGTCCCGGATATTGACATTGCCAGATGACAAAACGGCGAGACTGTGGGACCGGGACGGCAAACTGGTCGCTACCCTTCAAGGCCACACGGAAACGGTAAAGAGCGCGGTGTTCTCGCCCGATGGTTCGCGTATCTTGACCGCCTCGCAAGACAAGACTGCGCGGTTGTGGGACCGGGACGGCAAGCCACTCGCTACCCTCGAAGGCCACACCGGGCCGGTAAATAGTGCGGCGTTTTCTTCCGATGGATCCCGCATCCTGACATCTGCCATGGATGGTTTGGGAATGCTTAACGGAGACGATAAGAAGGCGAGACTGTGGGACCGAGATGGTAAGCTGCTCGCTACCCTCGAACACCACGCTGGTAAGGTCGAACTTGCAGTTTTCTCTCACGACGGGTCCCGCATCCTGACTGCTTCCGCAAACGAGCCGCCGCGCTTGTGGGACCGGGACGGCAAGCCACTCATCACTTTTGAGGTCCGCGTAGACCCGCTCGGCATTGTTGCCATCTCTCGCGATGGTTCCCGCATCCTCATCGCTTCTCGTGACGGTAGAGAACCGCCGCAGCTTTGGAGCTCCAGTGGTAAGCTGGTCGCTAACCTCGAAGGCCACACGGGACCCGTAAGTAGCGCGGTTTTCTCTCCCGATGGTTCGCGTATCTTGACCGCCTCGCAAGACAAGACTGCGCGGTTGTGGGACCGGGACGGCAAGCCACTCGCTACCCTCGAAGGCCACACCGGGCCACTCTGGAGGGCGGCGTTTTCACCAGACGGGTCTCGAATCCTGACCCTTCCTGGCTGGTTTCTCAATGTTGACAACACAGTCCGCGTTTGGGACCGAGATGGTAAGCCGCTCGCGATCCTTGGAGGTCACTTGGGGCGAGTTTGGAGTGCCGAGTTGTCAAGAGACAGGTTCCGCATTCTGACCGCCTCGGACGACAATACAGCGAGGCTATGGGAAGCCGATCGCAAACCGTTCACGACTCTCCAAGGCCATACTGACTCCGTCCGGAGTGCGGCGTTCTCACCTGATGGATCGCGTATCTTGACCGCCTCGCATGACAAGACGGCACGGCTCTGGGAAGCGGGTGGCAAGCCGCTCGCCACCCGTGAGGGTCACACGGGACCGGTACGTAGCGCAGTATTCTCAGCCGATGGTTCGCGTATCTTGACCGCCTCGCAAGACAAGACTGCGCGGTTGTGGGACCGGGACGCCAAACCGCTGGCTATCCTCGAAGGCCACAGTGACTCGGTCGAGAGTGCGGCGTTCTCACCCGATGGATCGCGTATCTTGACCGCCTCGCAAGACAAGACTGCGCGGTTGTGGGACCGGGACGGCACGCTACTCGCCAAGCTCGAAGGCCACACAGAAACGGTGAAGAGCGCTGTGTTCTCAGCCGATGGTAGCCGCATTTTGACCGCTGCTACCGCTTATATTAGAGAAGGAGATAAGGCAGCGAGGCTTTGGAACCGGGACGGCAGGCTTCTCGCCACACTCGAAGGCCACACGGGCGCGGTTTGGAGCGCTGTGTTCTCGGCCGATGGTTCCCGCATCGTAACCGCCTCGAGCGACAACACGGCGAGGCTCTGGGACCGGGACGGCAAGCCACTCGCTACCCTCAATGGCCACACTAAAGAGGTCTGGATCGCATTGTTTTCTCCTGACGGCTCCCGGATACTAACGGCCTCCATCGATAAGACTGCACGACTGTGGGACCGACTCGGCAAGCCGCTCGCCACCCTTGAGGGTCATACGGGCCCGATCTGGAGCGCAGTATTCTCAGCCGATGGTTCCCGAATTCTGACATCTGCCGGCGGCACTGCATTTTCCGAAGACAAGACAGCCCGGCTATGGGATGCTGACGGCTGGTTACTTGCGACATTTGAGGGCCATACGGGGCCGGTAAATAGCGCATCCTTTTCTGCCGACGGGTCCCTTATAGTAACCGCCTCGCAAGACAAGACTGCGCGGTTGTGGAAGGCATTCCCGAGGTATCAGCAGCTCATCGATACCACTAAGCAAATGGTGCCACGTTGCCTCCCAACTGATGAGCGTCAAAAGCTTTATCTCGGAGCTATCACACCAAGTTGGTGTTCACGAACGAACAAGTGGCCGTACGAAACAAATAAGGCTGCGCGACAGTAGAAAAGCTTTGGCCTGAGGCAGGCATTTCGACCTCAGGCGGAGATTGGAAAAGCGTCGCAGACTTACACTGCGAGAACAGATTTTTGGCTGATCAGCGTCTCCTCTTGGCCCTCCTCTCGATCGTCACGCCACCTGACGCTCTGACGATACGGCCACCGGTAGGTCGAGGGCACTCCGCGAAAGCTGATGCGATATCATCGTGTCGAGCCGGACCGCGCATTGCTGGTTCCCTAGGCCAATCGTCAGCTTTTCTCTGAAGCGGACGCGGCGTTGATACAGGTTTGTGTGGGCGGCCACTTCGGCAACGGGTCATGAAGGTCGGTCGCCGGTCAACCG
>JANNSA010000561.1:0-11285 GCA_031402115.1 Hyphomicrobiaceae bacterium
TCGTAGTGGGCGCGCGACAGCGGCAGCGGCCAGCTTTCGCCGATCAGCCGGACATATGGCAAAGCCTGTTTGACAGCGACCCCGCCGATCGCCCCGCGCACGATGAACACGAGATTGAGATTGCCGTCGCCAACTTCTTCCACCCGCCAGCTTGCTGGTTCGCCGCCAAGCGCATCGCGAACCGCCGGCACTGCGGCCAGATAAGCCGGCAGGCTGACTGGCGTATGCGCCTGGTATCCCGCCGGTGTTGTTGTCGCCGCCATGCGTGCCCCCTGATGTTTGCCATTCATCCTGGCATACCCGCGCCGTCCGCAAAAGCCGTGTGGGCAACTCGTCCGATGGCCCCGTCCGATGGCCCCGTCCGATGGGGAGTCGCGCCGCGACCGAAGTCTCGCTAGCATGTCGCCATGCTTAAGACCTTTGCCACAGTGCGCGATGGCCGGCCGCAGGACGCGGTGGCGCTTTCTTGCCTGCACGTGGAAAGCTGGCAACTGGCCTATCGCGGCATCATTCCGGACCGGCAGTTGCGCGCCACCTTGGCAACCCACGATTTAAGCTGGTGGCGGCGCCGCCTTGGGGCCTCCAGCCCGCCGCTAGTGCTGATCGCCGATGACCGGATCGCTGGCTATGCAACCTATGGCCGGTCGCGCGTGGCGCGTGGTCCGAAAGGCGAAATCTTCGAGCTTTATCTCGCGCCGGTGTTTCAGGGCCTGGGACTTGGCGCTGACCTGTTTGAAACGGCGCGCGAGCGGCTTGACCGCGCCGGGCTCGATGGACTGGTCGTCTGGGTCTTATCGGACAATACGCCAGCTCTGCGTTTCTATCGCCGCCACGGCGGCCGCGAGGCGGGCCGCGCCGTCGAATTGTTCGGCACCGCGCGGTTGAAGAAGACCGCACTGGTCTGGCGGTAGGGTAGACTGAGTGTGCAAGCCGCATCGAACGATATCGCTCCTATAGCGCCAGTGTGCTATAATCCGCACATGAGCGCTGATCCGTGGCATTACCCGCGCCGTGACTTTGCCGAGCGCACCTTGCTGCTGCTGGCCAGCGGGCCGTCCAAGGCGGTCACGCTGTTTGGCCCGCGCCGCACCGGCAAGACCGAGTTCCTGCTGCGTGATCTCGGGCCGCTGGCCGAGGAGCGCGGCCACCGCGCCATCTACATGACGTTCTGGCAAGCACCGTTGGCGCCGCTCGCCGTGCTGCTGCATGCGTTGGAGGCGGCCCGGCGCAAGAGTTCCTATGCCGAGCGGGCGCGCGCCATCATCAGTGGATTGCCGGTCAAGCTGGAACTGTCATCACCCATCCCCGGCACATCGGCCAAGGCGCAACTTGATCTGTCGGCGCTGGCCGGCAAGCCGCCGTCGGACTTGTTGCTGTATCTCGACGATCTGCTTGGCCGGCTCGCCAACACGCGCAAGCCAACACTGCTGTTCTTCGATGAGGTGCAGGAACTGGCGCGTGATCCGCACAACGCGCCCCTGGTGGCGGCGCTGCGCTCCAGCCTCGACAAGCGTTCCACCGGCTTGGCGTCGGTGTTCACCGGCTCATCAAGCGAGGCCTTGCGCGCCATGTTCGCGGCCAAGCAGGCGCCGTTCTTCCATTTCGCGACGCCGCTCGATCTGCCGCCGCTTGGTGAAGCTTTCGTCGATCATCTGGCCGCGATTTTTGCCCGGGTCACTAAGCGCAAGTTGCCGCGCGCCGCCGCGCAAAGCGCGTTCGTGGCGCTCGACCAGAACCCGGAGTTCTTCCGCAAGCTGCTCGACAGTCTGGTGCTGAATCCAGGCTTGGCGGTGCCTGGGGCCCTGGCGGCGTTGCAGGAGCGGCTGTCGCAGGAACTCGGCTATCCGCGGCTGTGGCTGGCGCTCAATCCGCTGCAACGCGCTCTCGCTGCCGAGATGGGGCGCGGTGCCGACAAGCCGTTCAGCCAGGAAACCCGGCTGGCCTTGGCGCGGAACCTCCGTGTCGACACGGCGCCGACCATCGCCCAAGTGCAGGCGGCGATGCGCCGTCTGGCCAGCCTGGACATCGTCGAGCAATGGGCCGGCCGCTGGACGCTCGCCGATCCGCAATTCGCCAAATGGTTGCTGGCGCAGGTCTGAGCGCGGCGCGCGCCGGGCGCAAACTGCATCAATCGAGACGGCAGTTCAGCTTCAGAGTATTGTGCCAACGCAAATCCCGGAAACGCTGGAAAAGCCAATGTCCGCAGCTGCTTCAAAACGACTCCTACCGCATCCCGCGACCATGAGCCGGGCAGACTTTACCGCACGGTTCAGCGGCATCTATGAGAACTCGCCGTGGGTTGCCGAGTTAACGTACGTCATGGGCATGCCGCTTGACTTCAACAACCCCGCCGAGCTGGCGGGCCGCATGGCGCTGGTCGTCGAGTCATGCGGGTCTGAACAACAATTGCAGCTGCTGCGTGCGCACCCCGAACTGGCCGGGCGGCTGGCCATCGCCGGCGCGTTGACCCCGGACAGCCAAAGCGAACAGGCGTCGGCACGGCTTGATCAGTGCAGCCTGGAGGAGTTCGCCCGCTTCACGGCGCTTAATGCTCGGTACACCAAGCGGTTTGGCTTTCCCTTCATTGTCGCCGTGCGCGGGCTAGACCGCGCTGCGATTCTCGCCGCCTTCGAGGATCGTATCGACAATGACCGTGACGTCGAGTTCGAGACAGCTTTGAAGCAGGTGAACAGGATCGCGGCATTGCGGCTGACCGCGATGTTGGATGCCGCAGGGTAGCGCTGCAATGTCCAAGCCACCACCACTGGCGCCGCCAATGCCGACCGAGCTGGCGGACCGGACGCGGGCGCTGACCCTGGAACTGGTCAGCTGGCCGAGTGTAACCGGCACGGCTGATGAGGCGGCGTTCGCGCCACGGCTGGCGGCGCTGTTGGCTGAGCACAGCTACTTCCGCCAGCATCCGGCACACCTGGCCGTGCGGCCGATCGCTGGCGACCGGTTGGGCCGGGCCAATGTGCTGGCACTGGTGAAGGGCAGTGGCCAGCGCACAGTGCTGCTGACCGGGCACTTTGATGTTGTGCCGGTTGACGAGTATGGCGATCTCGCACCGCTGGCAGGCAAGCCCGAGGAGCTGGCGCGGCGGCTGATCGAACGCTTGCGTGCCAGCGGCACGTATCCCATGGCACTGCGCGATCTCGAGTCCGGCGCGTTCATGCCCGGTCGTGGCGCGCTCGACATGAAGTCGGGCGTGGCAGCAGGCATCGCCGTGCTGGAGCAGTTCGCCGCGGGCGGCGGCGCCGGCAATCTGCTGCTGGTGGCCACCCCCGACGAAGAGAACCAGTCGGCCGGCATGCGTGCCGCCGTGCCCGAGATCGCCGCGTTCGCCGCAATGCACGATCTCCACCTTGAACTGGCCATCAATCTCGATGCAACCTGCGATACCGGCGATGGCCGCAAGGGCCAGGTGGTGGCGATGGGCAGCATCGGCAAACTGCTGCTGAGCGCCTTCGTGGTTGGTACTGACGCGCATGCCAGCCAGCCGCTCGACGGCGTCAATGGCGCCTATCTCGCGGCCGAACTGGTCAGTGCCTTGGAATTCGCGCCCGAGCTTGGCGAGTTGACCCAGGGCGAACTGGCGACGCCGCCAGCGACGTTGGGCCTGCGTGACCTGAAGGCCGGCTACACGGTGACCACACCGTCGCGCGTTTGGGTTTTCTGGAACGTGATGAGCCATCGCCGCCCAGCTACAGAGGTGTTCGCGATCGCGCGGGGACTGGCAGCCAAAGCGATGGTGACAGCACACGAACGGCTCGCGCGGCGCGCCAAGTCGACGGGCGCGGCAGTGTCGATGACAGCGGCGTGGCAGGCAATCCCGATCATGACTTTCGCAGACCTGCAGGCGACGGCAGCTGCGCGCGATCAGAGTTATCTGGTTGGATTTCACGCGCGCGCGTTGGAGCTGGCCGGGCGAGACGACCTTGATTTCCCGAGCCGCAGCCGTGCCCTGATTGAGTTCGCTTGGGATGCGAGCGGCCTCAGCGGCCCAGCCGTGGTACTGGCCATTGGTTCGCTGCCTTACCCCGCCCTGACACTGGAAGCCGATCAAGCGGACTTGCGGACGCTCTTATTGAGTACCGCTGCACAGGTCGGGTTGGATACGGATACACGCATTGGTGCCATCAGCTGGTTCCCCGGCATCTCCGATATGAGCTTCCTTAAGCCCGGCCCCGCCACTGACCTGGCCTTCATCGCTAGCAACACGCCCTTGTGGGGTTCGACCATCATCTGGCCTGAGCCGGAGGCGGCACTGGCGCACTTGCCGGTCATCAACATTGGGCCGTGGGGCCGTGACTATCACCACTGGCTAGAGCGCGTGCATGTCGGTTATGCCTTTGGCGTGCTGCCGCGCCTGCTCGCGGCGACCTGCCATGCCGTGCTGATGCGCCCTTGAGAAGTTTGTTCTATCTCCTGCGAGGTGATCCCATGCCGCACACGCTCTATGTTTCCAAGAACTCTGGTTCGTTTGCCGTCGAGGCAGCCTTTGTGCTTGCCAAGGTGCCGTTCAAGTCCGTCGAGATCGACACGGAAAAGAAAGAGCAGAAGGGCGCCGCCTTCACTGCCATCAATCCCTTGCAGCAAGTGCCGGCGCTGGTGCTCGAGGACGGTACGGTGATGAGCGAGTCGGTCGCCATGATCCTGCATCTGGCGGACCTGTATCCGGCATCCGGCATCGCGCCGCCAGCCGGCACGGCCGCGTCAGCGTGCTTCCTGCGCTGGCTGACCTTCATGACCGTCAACATCTATGAGGCGGACCTGCGCTACTTCTACGCCGAGCGCTACACCGACGAAGCTGGCCTGCCCGGTACCAGGGCCGCAGCCAGCGCTGCCATGCAACGGCACTTCGCGATTCTGGAAGAGCATGCGCTGACACCGGGTCCCTACGTCGCTGGTGACCAGTTCACGAGCGCCGATGCGTATCTCGCTATGCTCACCAAGTGGTCGCCCGAACCGGTCACCAGCCCGCGTGTCGCGGCAGTGGTCGCCGCCGTCGGCGCGCATCCGCTGATCGGTCCCTTGTGGCGCGAGCATGGCTTCGGCTGATCGTTGGCAAGACAGAAGGGGTCAGGCACCTACGCGCCCACCCCTGTCCGGCAAGTGGAGAACGCTTGCCGGCGCGTCAGTGCCTGACCCCGGTTGCGCCAAAGCCTGCTACCTCATTCCGCCCCGGTCCCCGAGTTTGCCCGCACAGCTGGTTTGCTGGCAGTCACCTTGACCGTCGCCTGCGGCTTGACGAGCGGCTTTTTCTTGGCCGCCACCGGCTTCTTTGCTGGCAGCGTTCGCGTCGGCTTCTCGTCGCTCTTGACGACGGCGAAGTCGGGGCCGGTGCGGGTATCGGGCGAGGCGGCGAAGTCGGTCACCACCAGGCTGGCGCCGATCTGCACGGTGGCGGCAATGCGCAGCAGCAGCGTGCGGTCGGCGACGTGCAGACGAGACAGGGTGTCGTCGGTGTCGCGTGTGACTTCCGCCTTAGCCTCGCTGGCCTTGGTTACCAGACCAAAGGCGGTCCAGCGCAATTGGCCATCCTGGTCGATGCCCTTGAACGAGTAGACGTGATTGCCAAGCGGACGCCCCGGGTCGTCGATGGCGACCGGCATACTGATTTCCAGCTTGCCACCCCGGAAGAAGTAGCCCGTGCGATCGGCACCTGACACCAGGATGGAAGCGGGCTGCGTGCGCGGATCGTCAGGCTGCAGCAGTTTCTTTTTCTTGAGTGCAGCAGCGGCGGCGGCGGCTGCCCTGGCCTTGGCGTCAGCCATCTGCGGTAACAGGATGCCAGGCTGCAGCACGTCGCGCGGCGCCGTGGTTTGATCCGCGATGATCACCGGCGTGCCGTGCTGGGTCACGGTGAAGAGGATCTTGGAAAACGAATGCGGTATCCGAACACAGCCATGCGAGGCCGGATAGCCCGGCAATTGCCCGGCGTGGATGGCGATGCCGGACCAAGTCAAGCGCTGCATGTAGGGCATCGGCGCGTTGGCATAGAGGTTGGAGTAGTATTCCTCACGCTTCTGCAGGATCGTAAATACACCGGTCGGCGTGGCATTGCCTGGCTTGCCGGTCGACACGGTGCAGACGCCGATCTCCAGGCCGTTGCGGTAGATGTGCATCAGCTGCTCGGGTAGCGAGACGATGATCACCACCGGTCCCTTCGGAGAAACATCCGGATACCAAAGAAACTCGCCGTATTTCAGTTTGCCGATGGCGGGCGCCGCAGCGTGCGCCGCCGGCAGCAGGGTGGCGGCGCCGGCAGTCGCCAGCAGGCCCAGGAGTGCGCGGCGATGCAGCATGCTGTTTCTCGACTCGTGGCGACGGCGACCGCGCTTCACAATCCACCCGGACTGGCCGCCTGCGCCCATTGATCTGTGCGCATCTATGCGAAGATCGTGCAAAAACCATGGCTTCAGCTTACGAGTCAGACAGCATCAACGCCATAATTATGCATCATCGGAAGGCATCACGCTCGCCACACGGACGCCCCTTTCAGACCGCAGGGAGAAAGGGCCGCGTCGTTGGGGAGGTGGCAGCTAAGCCAAACCTTGTTCGCCAGCGTTGTTAGAGAGCAGTGGGTGCAGCAAGACGGGCAGGCAACGGGAAAGCCGATATGAGCAGGACCGAGCAAGCGCCGGACGCCAGCATGGAAGAGATTCTGGCCTCTATTCGCCGCATCATCACAGAAGACCCGGGCGAAGAACGTCAGCGTCCGCAGGCGACGCGCGAATGGAGCCGTCCGGTTAAGCCACGGCCGCTCAGCGAGGAGAGCTTCGCCGACAGCATTGCGCGCGCCCTGGCGCCGGCAGCCGCTGCCGCAACCCTGGAACCGGCGTCAAGCAAGCCGCAGCTGTCGTTGGCACCGCACGCGCCCGTTACGCCGCTGCATGGCCGCCTGAGCGCGGCGGTGCAAGCTTATCCAGCCGCAACGCTTGATGACGACATTTTCGACTTGCCGGCGGCGCGCCCCGAGTTTGCGCCGCTACTGCAAGACGCGACCGACGAGACCGTGCTGGCACTTGATGAGCTGGCGCCAATCGATGTGGAACGCGAATCGGACTTTGAACCAACGCTCGAGCTGCTACCTGATGCAGCATCGGATGAAGTCGATCTGAACATCATGGTCGCCGATATTGTGCCAGCGAGCGTGAGTGAACCGGCGTTCGAGGCTGCTCCTGAGCTTGCCGCTGCGATGTCATTTGAAGCCCTCCCTGACGAGTTTGACGATGCCGAGCCGTTTGACCTGTTGATGCCAGCAACGCCCGAGCCGGTCGTTGAACTGATCGCGCCAACGACCCTGGCGGCTAGTGCGCCGCCTGCCTTGCCGGCCCATGATTGGGCCGTCATGGACGCTGTGCCAGAAGTTACCAGCGAGACGGTTGCCAGTGTTGAGGCGGCTAACGCCGCCCCGGTGATGGTCGCGGCGGAGACTGACGCAGCGGCAAGCGACGACGATCTGTGGGCGCTGCCCGGTGGAAATGCCGTGGCGCCATCGCCGGTATTCGCGGAGGTCATCACGGACGCGCCGCCACCCGCAGCTGCTGCCGAGTCGATACCGGGTCCGTTCGATTTCGTGCCGGTCAAGCCGGGCTTTGAAACGGCGCCGTTGCTGGTTTCCGATGCTCCGGAATTGAGCGTGGGTTTGGTGCTTGCTGAGTCTGCGGGATCGTTTGATGCAATAGTCAGTGAGTCGGCGCTGCCGTCGCTGATGTTTGAAGTTGTTCCGGCGCCAGCACCCGGTCTGCTCGACGCGGTGCCGTTCCTGGCGACCGATCGCAACGAGGCGCTGGCGCCGGTTGTGGTCGAAGTTCTGGTCGAAGCTGGGCGCATCGAACCTGCGTTACCAGAGGCCATGATCTTCTCAACCGCAGCGCTGAATGTGGAGATTGCAGCACCGACCGATCCCGTCGATGCCCTGGCGGAGGCCGCTGCCAAGCGCATCGTCGAAACCCCAACGGTGCAGGCTGCGGCAGCAGCCATGCACCAGGCGGTGTCGGCGGTGTTGGACCAGCTTCCCACCAGTTCCCTGGCGTCGCTACACGGCTCAGGAGCCGGCGTTCCGGCACCCGGCGCGCCGCCAAGCCGGACCATGGAGGATACGGTTGCTGAGTTGTTGAAACCGATGCTGCGCGATTGGCTTGACACGAACATGCCGCGCATTGTCGAGAAAGCCTTGAGGCAGCCCTAGCCCTCGACCACGAAGGTCACCCGCCAAGCGTGCTGATCGTGTGGGTTTTCTGCTCGGAAATGGCGGCCAGCGAGCGCGAATAGTATTCGCGCCGGGTCACGATCAACATGACCAGAGTGGTCGTGCCGATGAACCACAAGGGTGAGAAGAACCAGCCGATTGCGGCCATGGCGAAATAGTAAGCGCGCAAGCCGAGATTGCTGTGTTCGGCGGCGATGCCGGCAACGCGGGCGGCACGCATCGCGTGGTGCATGCATTCAGGGCCGTTATCGTCCTTGGCGAACGGCGCGGCGCCGACCATGATCATACTGTAGTGCCCTAGTCGGAATGCCCAGGCAAACTTGAAGAAGGCGTAGACGATGATCGTCATCATCAGCACGATCTTCAGGTCCCAGATCACCGGCGACGACGGCACCGCGAACGGGATGCGGTCGATGATGCCCTGCGCACGCTCGCCCGAGCCAAGCAGCGACGCCAGCACGCCGAGCAGAATGATGCTGGTCGAGGCAAAGAAGCTGTTGCCGCCAGCCAAATTGCTGATTAGCAGCACGTCAACCACCCGGTCCGGCCGGCGCGACATGTTGGCGAACCAGCGCACGCGCTGGGCTTGAATCGCGGCAACGAGAGTGCTCTGCGCCAGCCGGCCATAGCCCGTCAGCAGATTGTAAGCGACGGTGCAGACGAAGAACCACGCCAACGCCAGCAGATCGACCGGCGAGAGCCCGAGCGCGCCCGGTCCCAGCAAGTTGAACAGGTTCATCGCGATCACTCTCCCCAGGCGCGGCGGCGACCACCCGGCTCAGGTGACGGCAGCGCCCGTCATAGTCAAGCGGCAGTCATGACTACCCACCGTGATCGGCCTGAGGATCACCAGTCCTCACCAAGCCGCATGGACATGATTGACCGCGACCCTGATCGCAGCGATAAGGGTGCCATTGGCGGAGTGTAGCGCAGCCCGGTTAGCGCACTAGTCTGGGGGACTAGGGGTCGGGAGTTCAAATCTCCCCACTCCGACCAAGCACATCTACCAACCTGGCACCGCACGCGTTCGACGCCAGCTTCAGCGGCTGCCAGCCACGCACGCCCGACCCGGTCAAACCCGGCGGGCTGGTATTCATGGTGACGAGGGCAGACGGCCAGTTGCTGAACATTCAGGTCAACAACAGCGCCGGTAGCGGCTATGACGTGCGCGGCAAACCGGTTGGCTCGAGCGCCTGGGACGGTTAAGACAGTCAGCACAACACGTGAGCCATGCCGCGTGCGATGGTGCGGCGTTGTAGGGTGCTAAAGGCGTCTTCGCATTATCGCACCAGATGCTGGCGCCCACGGCCTGTTTCGGTGCGATACGGCCTGTTCTTGGTGCGATACGGCCTGAAGAAGGCCTTTCGCACCCGACATCGTCGCAACCCAGTTTGCCGATGAATTCGCAGCGATGATTGTTCGAAGTGCCCTGACTGCGCCATCGGCGTCGCCAAGTGTGATGCCCAGGCCAGCGGCAAGGCTGTTGCCGTGGAGCACGCGGCCAAACCGAAGCTTTAGTGAGACGGGGGCGCGCATGGGCAGCTCGATCAGAAATGTGTTGTTCATCTGCTCGCGCAACCGGCTGCGCTCGCCGACGGCGGAGCAGGTGTTTGCGGCCTGGCCCGGCATCGAGACCAGTTCGGCCGGGCTCGATAACGACGCCGACAATCCGCTGACGCCTGAGCTGGTGGCGTGGGCTGAGGTGATCTTCGTCATGGAGAAAGCGCATCGAACCAAGCTACGGGCCCGCTTCCGTTCGGCGCTGAAGTCCGCGCGTGTCATCTGCCTCGACATCCCGGACGACTTTAGCTTCATGGACCCGCTGCTCATAGAGCTGCTGGAAGCGCGCGTGCCCCGGCATCTTTAGGCTTCTGCCAGATGACGCTGGCCAACGAGTTGGCCATTGGCGCCGTCGTGCTGATGTCCGGCCTGCCGGCGGGCGCTCCCGGCGCTGTCATGCTGAACCGCGTGGCGGGGCGTCCGCCGTCCGGTGGACGTGGCGAAGTCTGCGGCTTGAGCAGCGGCAGGCGACGATAAGCTCCAAGCGATTTGCAGCAGGCGCCCATGATACAGCTCTTGTCAGCCCGTGGAGCATCAGGCTAGAAGCTCAACGCCGCCCAGCGTGACTGCGCTGGCGGTGCGCGTGGAGAGGTGCCGGAGTGGCCGATCGGGCCGGTCTCGAAAACCGGAGTACCCGTAAGGGTACCGTGGGTTCGAATCCCACCCTCTCCGCCAGCACCCCTGAATTTGATACCCTGAAAGCGCCGGAAAGTCCTAGGCTTCGATGCCCTCATGGCGTTGAAAATGTCTATGATATCAGCTTGATAAATAGTTGATAGCATGCATTACGGGCGTCCAGATGTGAAATCATAGCCAGCCATAGCAGCAAACCCCTTTGAGGGACTTGATTGAGGGACTGGCGCTGGATTTATCAGGGACTGGACCCATGCCACGCATCGCTCCGATCAACACCCTCACCACGCTGCAATGCCAAAACTTCAAAGGCCCCGCCGTTCTTTATGATGGCCGGGGTTTGCGGCTCGTCGTCAGCGTCAGCAACCAGCGCAAATGGGTTTAGCGTGTTACGGTCGATGGTCGGCAACGCGACCTCGGGTTGGGCGCGTTCCGCGAGGTCAGCCTCAAGGAAGCCCGCATCAAGGCCGACGCCATGCGCCAACGCAGTGGCACGGGCGCCAGTATTGAAACGCGCCTTTCCCTTAACCCCACTCAGCAGCAATCAGCCCGGCTTCAACTCTTGGCCGAGCCCGAACGCGTGACCGTTGAAATGGCCTTCCAGCAGTTCTGGGCGACCAAGAAACAACAACTCAGCAACGGCAAGCATGCGGCGCAGTGGAAGAGCACACTTGGAAAGCACACTGGCAACCTACGCCTTCCCGCTGATCGGCAAGCGTCCGGCTGCCGACGTGACGACCCGCAGGATCGGCGCTGTCCTCCAGCCCATCTGGCGTCAAAAGCCTGAAACGGCGCAGCGCGTCCAGCAGCGCCTCAAGATGATTTTTGACTACGCCGTCGCCAGCGGATACCGCACGGCCGCAAACCCGGCTTA
>JANNSA010000562.1:0-2940 GCA_031402115.1 Hyphomicrobiaceae bacterium
AGATACGCCCTCGCTGCCGCCATGAGCCGAGCAGTCGCGGCGGCATCGGGGATTAGCACCCATTCCGCCAAAGCCTCATCGAGGTCATTCTGCTCCCGCTGCAATCGCTCTCTGCGAGCCTCAATGCGTCCCATTTTAGGCGTCCTTTCATTGCTGATCGATATCGATAGCGTCGGCCGCTTCCTCTGCCCACTGAGACAGGGATCGTAGGCGGTACATCAAGTCCTCGATCGCGGCATCCACAGCTTCGCCCCTGCCTTCTACGAACCCACTCGATCGATCAGCATCGATGTGCACGCGGGCGAAGATTTCTCCGCTTTTGTGCTGTCCGATCTCTGGCGGCATATGCGTCTCCTATTCTGTTCCCCATTTCGTCGGGTCGAGATTTTCCGACCAGACTACCATTGGCTCCTTATGAGTTGTCAGGCAATTGCGTGGCGTAGTGGATCGCCTGTGACTGCGTTTTGAAGTACGTCACCACTCCCGAGTAGTAGTCCTCGACCGCCCAGCGCTTCTTCGTCATCTTGGTTATATCGGCGACGATGCCTAGCCTCGCGTCCCAAACCGCCCATGTCGAGCGGTCCATCGTTTCAATTTCGCGCCTGGCCATCGTCTTCGGCTCCTTTAGGTGTTGCCAACGTAGGGGCCAGCGGGCCGGACATGTCCGGTGTGACCAATGGTGATCATCGGAATAGCTACGCCTCCAGGGATGCCGGCCGCTCTATATCCCGCCGTTTGCGTGACGAGTTGCAAGGTTGTCAGTTGCTCGGAAATCTTCGTCAGCAAATCGATGATCGCCTTCTCGCCTTCGGTCATCATTCTCTCCTATCTCAACCGGCGCAGAATGCGCCACGAAAGTACATCGCTCACGCCTTGCAAAAACGCATCACGTCTTTCCGGGCTCATCGGAAGCAGCCATGCCCAGGCGATGAGAGCGCCAGCGCAGAAGCCACCGATCATAGCCGCCCACACCACCATGTGTGCCCCTCCTTATTCGCCCGCCGCTTCGAGTGCGGCCTTGATTTCCTCGGCTCCACTGAGCGAGTCGAATTGCGCGATCGTGCGCACAGACGCCGAGGTCTGGCCATTGGCATCAGCGTATGTCTTGTCCTCGGTTAGGATGTAGACGATCTTTTCGCGTATTCTCAGTTCTCGCATCTTCTTCTCCTTTGTGATCGCCTATTCCATCCACGATACGCACAGCCGCGTTGTTCTCGGGAAGATCGGTAACGGCGGGTCCGCCGAGCCGTTGCTCGTCCATGTACGCACGACAGGATGCGTGCCGTCGTGCCGAAGCGGGCAAAGCAAAAACCAATGGCCGAAACTTGCGCGAAGGAACATCTGCGCCCCGCAGGTCTGGCACTGCCAGTCCATCATCTTCTCCTCCTATTCTTCCGCCCACTTGAGGGCGCTGTGCAGTTCGTCAGCAAGACGCCACGCGAGGTCGATCTCCTCTTGCGTCCAGCGTCGCGCTCGTTCTTTCGACAGCTCCGCCTTGCGGCGCAATTCTTCCGTCGTCTGTAGCGCGACGAGCCGGGCATGCACTCCGCCCTCGCACATCACGCCCTGACTATGTACAGGCCCCGCGTCTTGACGTGACGCCATTGCGATCCTGGTAATGGTCTGCTGTCCGCCATCGTGTCGCTCCTTCAGTTGTAGCCTGTCTGGCCGAGTTTCTTCGCAGCGTTGGAGCCGTCGAAACGTGTCCCGACCTTGTCGTCACCCAGAATTTCGTCGATCTCCTCAGCGGAACAGTAGCCGGAGAATTGATAGATGCGATCGCTCGGCGCGCGCTCGTCGACGATGAGAAGTTTTGTGTTCCCCTCGACAAAATACGACACCTCGCCTCGTTCATCGTAGTGAACAACGACCCGGCTCATTCTCTGCCTCCTATCTCAACGGCCGCTTCTTGCGACCACGCCGCTTGTCGGACGGCCCGAACGTCCAGTTCCTGATCGTGCCCGGCGAGACGCCCATCGCTTCGGCGACGCGCGCGAGGCTCAACCCCTTGTCACGCAAGCGCTGCGCCTTCACAAGCTGCTTCGGCTTCAACTTCGGCGGCTGGCCGAATACGGTCCCGCGCTCCATCGCCGCTTTCACGCCGGCCTGCGTGCGCTCCCTGATGATGTCACGCTCCGCTTGCGCGAGCATGATGGCCATCATCAGCATCATCCGGCCCTGCATCGTCTTGTTGTCGATGTTTTCTGTGACGGAGACGAACTTGGCCCCGAGCTTTTCGATGTGCTCCAGCTTCTGGAGAATGTCCGACGCCGAGCGCCCCATGCGGTCGAGACGCCACATCACGAGGCGATCCTCGGGGCGAAGCGTTTTCAGGATGCCGTCGAGGATCGGACGCCTCGATGCGGCGCCCGAGACCTTCTCGACATGGATCACGTTGCGGGGCACGCCGTAGCGTTCGAGGGCTGCGATCTGCATCTCTAGGCTCTGCTCCGGCGTGCTGACCCTGGCATATCCAATCAACACGGGCCTCTGCTGCTTCGACGATTTCCTAGCCACTACTCGACACTCCCGGATCGTTCCGCAACGATTTCTCCGGGACTAGTTACACATACTACTTGACGAGGAAGAACGCAATAGCTACGTTAGGGTTATCAACGTCGCGGCGGCTCACAAAAACAGCCGAGTGCCGCGCCAGGAACAAAGGCCCGATATGAGACAGCCATTCACGATCCGGCGAGAGGGAAAGATGCGCTTTATGGTTGATTGGGACCGGGACGCTCTGACCCTGATGCTTGTCCATGTCGAGCCGGATGGGACATCGAGGAGTTTCGAGATGACAGCCGAGGAGGTTCTTCATCTCGCAGACGGCCGGCGAGGCGCTGGCCCAAGTCGCGGAACTCATCGATGGACTCAGCGAGGCGTGGCAAGAAGACCTGCAAGACCCCTTTAGTGCATTCAGCCGCTGAACAGGGACCCCCC
>JANNSA010000563.1:0-3390 GCA_031402115.1 Hyphomicrobiaceae bacterium
CGGCGGGGTTTATTAAGCTGAACGCGCTGCGGCTCAGGACGCTGGCGGCGAGGGGGTAGGGGCATACGAGCAGAAACACGTATGGAAGCAGCGCGCGAAAAGCAAAGAGGCGGACCGGGGCCCGCCTCTGCATCTGGTGGAGTGGAACTCCTTGTTACCGGAGGGCCCACGCCGCGATCTATGCTAGAACAGATATAGGTTAGTGCCGTGCTTGCCAGCGCGCAAGCTATTTGCTTGGCTCGCCCGCAACAGCGGGGGCGCAAGCAATGACAGCCAATGGCCGACATGTCCGGTATGCCTTTGATCTCGGCACTAACTCCATTGGTTGGGCAGTGTATCTGCTGAACGGCGATCCCGGCCCGGAAGCGTTTGGCGCGGAAGCGACGATCGTCGAACTGCTCGGCAGTGGCGTCAGGTTGTTCGAAGACGGCCGCAACCCAAAGGATGGCAGCTCGCTGGCCGAGATGCGGCGTGGGCCGCGTTCGGCCCGCCGCCGCCGCGATCGCTTCGTCATGCGCCGCGCAACGCTGCTGCGGCAGTTGCAACGAGCTGGTCTGTTACCGGAGGATCGACAGGAGCGCCGCGCCCTGGCCGAACTTGACCCCTATCGGTTGCGGGCCATGGGCCTCGAGCAGAAACTGGACCCCTACGAGATTGGCCGGGCGCTGCTGCACATGAACCAGCGGCGTGGCTTCCAGTCGAACCGGCGGGCGGACCGGCCAAAGAGCGGCAAGGATAAGGACAAGAGGGACGACAAGGGAGCCATCGCAACGGGCATCGCAATACTAACCGCCGAGTTCGCGGAACTGAACGTGCGGACCTTCGGCGAGTACCTGTGGCGGCGGCATGGCGGGGCTGATGGCGCGGGCACGCCAAGGACACGATTTCATGTGCGCATCCGCGCCCGGGCGGTCGGTAACAAGGCGCTGTATGACATCTATCCGTCGCGCCAGATGCTGAAGGACGAGTTCGACCTGCTGCTCGCGGCGCAGGCAACACACCATCCCGACATGTTGACACCGGAGACCCTCGCCGAAATCCGCGAGACAATCTTCCACCAGCGGCCCTTGAAGCCGCAGGAGGTCGGTCGCTGCACCTTCGTGCCCGACGAGCGGCGGCTGCCCAAGGCGCTGCCCTCGGTCGAGGAGCGGGTGATTTATGAGACGCTCAACGCCCTGCGCTTTGGCGAGGGACTGACGCTGGATCGCAAGCTCACGCTCAAGCAGCGTAAGGAACTGGCAGACACCTTACTTGCCGGCAAGAATATCACGTTCAGGCAATTGCGCGCTTGTCTGAAGATCGCGGACAGCGTGCGGATTTCGCTTGAAGAAGGCGGCAAGGAGGAACTGGCGGATTTCGTGGCCAAGTCCGCGCAATTGGTCGGCCGCGAGAAGAACCGCAAGATCATTGAGGAACGCTTCGGCCAGCGCTGGTTGACGCTACCGTTGGCTCATCGAGATGCCATCGTGCAGTGCCTGATTGATACGGACGACGAGGCCGTCGTCGTCGATTGGCTGATGACGGACTACGGTTTGAGCGAAGCCGCCGCGAAATCAGTCGCGGCATGGAACCCCACCGACGGCCATGCGCGCCTCGGCCCAACGGCGAACGCCAAGATCCTGGCGGAACTCAAAGCGGACGACCTGCCGGTCTATTCCGAGGCGGTGAAGCGCGCCGGCTGGCACCATTCCGACGAGCGCGACGGCGAGATCAGGCTACCGCTGCCCTATTACGGCGCGATCCTCGAACGGCACGTGTTGTTTGGCACGGGCAATGAAGAGCACGCCGACGAGCAGCGCTATGGCAAGTTTCCCAACCCCACCGCGCATATCGCGCTGAACCAGTTGCGCCGGCTGGTCAATTTGATGATCAAGGAATTCGGTGAGCCGTCGCAGATCATCGTCGAACTGGCGCGCGAACTGAAGCTTTCTAAGGATCAGAAGGACGACGAGAAGAAACGGATCAAGACCAACGCCGACACTAAAAGCCGGCACCGGCTGTTGCTCGCAGAGCAGAACCAGCAGGAATCGCCGGACAACTTCATGCGGCTGCGGCTGTTCGAGGAGCAGCAGCGCGCCAATGGCGGGAAATGCCTATGCCCGTTCTCGCTGAAGCCGATCGAGCTCGCGGAGCTGTTTTCGGCGGCAATCGAGTTTGAGCACCTGCTGCCGTACTCGCGCACTTTGGATGACAGCGCCGCCAACAAAGTTGTCTGCCTGCGCATGCAGAACCGCGAGAAACGCCGCAAGTCGCCGCACGAGGCTTTTGGCGACGCGCCGACCTGGCCGGATATCATCACCGCTGCGCAAGGGTTGCCGCCGAACAAGCGCTGGCGGTTCGCGCCTGATGCGATGGAGCGGTTCGAGACGACGGGGCGCGACTTCCTGGCGCGCCAGCTCGGCGAGACGCGGCACCTATCCCGGATGGCACGCATCTATCTATCGAAAGCCTGTGATCCGGACCGGGTCTACGTCACGACCGGCCAGCTCACGGCCATGTTGCGCGCGCGGTGGGCGCTCAACTCGCTGTTCCGTGACCACAACCGGCAGCCGGACGCCGATGCTCCCAAGGCCGCCAAGATGCGCGATGATCACCGGCATCATGCGGTGGATGCCTGCGTGATCGGCGCCATCGACCGGCGCATCCTCAACGAGATGGCCAGGCGTGCTGGTCAGGCAGAGTTCGAGGGCCGCGAGCGGATCACCGCCGACGTGCCCGAGCCGTTCGCCAATTTCCGCGAGGCCGTGCGCGCGTCGATCGACAGAATCGTCGTTTCCGTGAAGCCCGAGCACGGCACTGGCGGCGCGCTGCACGAGGACACTGCCTATGGCTTGGTCAAGGATCCTGCGGAAACTAAGCAGATCGGCAATCTGGTCTACCGCAAGCTGCTGGTCGAGCTGACGCCGGGCGACATCGACAGCGTGCGCGATCCGCTGTTGCGCAAGCAATTGCAGGCGGTGGCTGTGCCGTTCCGCGACGACAAGGGCAAGGTGCCCAAAGAGCAGGAGAAGGCACTGGCGAGCGCGCTGGCCGCCTTCGCCAAGACGACAGGGCCAGGCCGCGAGCAGGGCGTGCGGCGCGTGCGCGTGGGCAAGACCAAGGCTGGCGCGGTGCTGATCAAGGACCGGCGCACCGGCGCGGTCTACAAGGCGCTGCTGCCGGGCGAGAACCACCACATCGACATCGTGCAGATGCGCGACGGCAGCTGGCAGGGCTTCGCCGCCACCGTCTTCGACGTCAACCAGAAGGGCTGGCGACCAAAATGGGAAGTCGACAAGCTCGGAGGCAAGCTGGTGATGCGCCTGCACAAGGGCGACGCGATCGAGGTGGATGACAAGAAGGACGCCAAGGTTCGAAGAGTTATGACGGTGCATGTTTTGCAAATGAGCG
>JANNSA010000564.1:0-1950 GCA_031402115.1 Hyphomicrobiaceae bacterium
CCATGGCGTTGTCACGGGTGATGATATCCTGTGAGGGAATATCCATTACCTGCTCTTTCATATTGATGCGATGGCCGATGTGTTGAACCACGGGGGTCAGCAGATGTAGGCCTGGCTGCAGCGTCTTCTCGTAGCGGCCGAAGTTCTCTACCGTGAAGTTGAAACCTTGCGGCACAACCTTGACGCAGGACCATGCCACCCAGATCGCGACAACGATCATCAAGAGGCCGAAAACGCCGAGTCCGCCGAGCAGTTGCAGGTCCATGGAATATCTCCAATCCAAGCCGCACATGGAATGTGGGTGTTCGCTACGATTTTTTTATAGGGGAATTAAAAAAATACTCGGTAAAAAATTTATTGCGAAAATATGAATTTTTGAAAAAAACCAGTACCGGAATGAAGCCGCCAGATGCCGGCAATAGTCACGGTGCGACGCGCCTTGATTCTGGTTCGGCTTCGCGCACGACCGGTGCAGCCCATCCTCGCCCGTGCGGCTGTGCCGGCGGGGCGAAATCCGGCGCCGTTAGCAATGGATTAACCATTCCAGATCCATAACAGCGCCGCATGGAGGACCGAGTGTCGCCATGATTGTCGTGCACGACCAATGACCAGAACGTCTGATTTGTACCGCGTTGACGGGGGTCTATCTTGATGCTGCCAAACCGGCGGCGACTGGCTCATTGCAGCCGGCGCCTTCTTCCAATCGTCTGGGCTGCCTCGGTGGGGCTGGGTTCGCTGCAAGCGATCGCTGGCGAACCCGTGGCGGGCGGTCCGCAACCCGCACCCTTGGTGGTGCAGGGCAACAGCCAATCGACCCGGTTCGTGATCGGTCTGGAACGCAAGACCGAGTTCCAGGTGTTTTCGCTGAACAATCCCAATCGCGTGATTGTCGAGCTACCCGACTTGAAGCTGCAGCTGCCGGCGATTTCCGGCGATGCCCCGGTGGGGCTGGTGCGATCGTTCCGCGGCGGCCAGTCGGCGCCTGGCCAGATGCGTGTCGTGATCGATGTGACGTCGCCGGTCGTCGTCGAGAAGGCGGTCGTGGAGAAATCCGCGGACGGACGCTCGCACCGCCTGGTGCTCGATATCGTCCCCGCGACGCCCGCAAGCAAGCCGTCAACGGCCGCGAAGTCTGCGATGCGCGCCGGAGCGTCCGGGCTTGGCGCCGCTAACGTACAGCCCCCCGTGCCGCAACCGGCGCAGCGTCCCGAGGTCAAGGCGGCGCGAACCTATAAGCCGGTCATCGTGCTCGATCCCGGACATGGCGGCCACGACAGCGGCGCCAAGAAATTCGGCGCTGTCGAGAAGGATGTCGTTCTCAGCTTCGCCAAGGTGCTTCGCAGCAAGCTGGAGGCGACGGGCCGCTACAAGGTGCTGATGACGCGCGACAACGACAGCTTCGTCGAACTCGACGAGCGTCGCGATTTCGCCGAACGCAACAAGGCCGCGCTGTTCATCGCGGTCCATGCCGACTACGCCAGCACCAGCGCACGCGGCGCGACGATCTATTCGCTGCGTGAATCGGTCGCTGACGCCTTGAAGCGCTCATCGCAGGGCCGCGTTCGCGAACGCGTGCTGGCGGGCAGCGAACTCAAGACCGTCCGTGCCGATGTCGCCGATGGCAAGGACATGAGTGTCGTCAAGGGTTTCCTCGCCGATCTCGCGCAGCGCGAGGTGGAGGGCACCAAGAACCGAACCAGCGTGTTCGCCCAGTCAGTCATCGAGTACATGGGCCAGAGCACCAGCATGAAGGACAACCCGGATCGTTCCGCCGCATTCGTCGTGCTGAAGACCGCGCAGGTGCCGGCGGTGCTGATTGAGTTGGCCTATGTCTCCAACCAGCAGGACGCGCAGAACCTGACATCCGACGCCTGGCGCGGCAAGGTTACGGATTCGATGCTGACCGCGATCGAGAACTACTTCTCGCACCAGAGCGCGCGCTTGCCGATG
>JANNSA010000565.1:0-1986 GCA_031402115.1 Hyphomicrobiaceae bacterium
CCCGGACCACGCGCCGCCGCCTATCGACTTTAAGACCGCAACCGAGCTTATTCCCCGAGACGTGCCGACCGCGGTCGTCTACTTCATTATCACTCCTCAACGTGGAGCGGCAATCATCGTCAGCGCCTCGGGAATGGCGGAACTTGTCGATCTGATTGGCCTCAATCGTTCACGGCTGATCTCGCTGGCATCCGATTGGGTCGATGCGTATCGGGAGCCCCAAGAAAGTCACGGCATGTTCGACGGCCGTTTGTGGACGGACCGCGCGGAGCCCATACTGAAAGGGCTCGCTCAGCAGGCGATCCAGCCAATAATCGCTCGCATCGATCCCTCGATTGAGCGATTGATCTTTGTTTCTAGCGACCATTTACACATCTTCCCGATGCATGCATGCCATCTCGCAGATGGAAAGCTCCTCGCGGACAGATACGAAGTGGTGTACACGCCAAGTCTGTCTGTGCTGCGCCAATGCTCGATGAGGGAACGGCGAGATCCGTCGAGCATCCTTACCTTGACCAATCCTACGGGCGACCTAACCGAGATCGGGACATCCCTAGTTGATGACCTATTCCAGGTTCGTCGTTGTATCAACGGCAAAAAGATCACGCGCGACTGGATTTTCGCGAACACTAGGGAACACGACGTCTGGCACTACGACGGGCACGCGGTCTTTAACGCGGGCGATCCGTTAGGGGCGGCGCTTGTGCTCGAAAGTCGCGATCTAAAACACTCGGACCGGTGGTTGTATCTTGAGCAGATTTTCACTGCCCTTGAGTTGCCCGACACGACCCTCGCTGTGCTAGCCGGCTGTGAGACCGGCATGCTTCAGTCCGAGACATTCCATCCAAGCAGCGCAGATGAATTTGTGGCCTTATCGACCGGCTTCCTGTTTGCGGGGGCGACGTGTGTGGTCGCCAGCCTCTGGATCGTCGATGACCTCGCGACCGGGCTCCTGATGTCGCGTTTCTACTCAAACTGGCGACGACGTGGAATGCACATCTCGGCCTCCCTCCGCGAGGCACAGTTCTGGCTTCGTGGGGACCCCAGAGTCGAGGACTCAATCCGTACTGGGATGCAACTCAGGAACGAGGTCTTGCCCGATTCCAAACTCGAGCAAGTGTTTGGGCCGGGCACTGACCCATTCTTCAGGGCTCGGATGCACCGCGACGCCAAGATCCGTGACGCCGGCGAGGGAAACCCTCCCTTTGCGCAACTCGCAGACTGGGCAGGCTTCGCCTCCACAGGGCTAGCGTTCCGACGAAACCGAATCAGCCACCCCGGTGTTCAAGAAGCGGACAGAGTTCGGGAACCACGGCCGGCGCTAACTCGGCAACGGGTCGATTCAGAACCTCTCAGCCGGTCCCAGCCATTTCGTCCGCACAAGCCCCAGCCGACGAAAGAGCAGGAGCTCGCCGTCAAGGCCCAGCGGCAGCGCTCTCGGGGGGATCTTGGCAACGCCCTCTCATCGCTTCGGGAGCAGGAGACGATCTATCGGGACGCAGGTGACAAAGCCGGTCTCCAGGTTTGCCTCGGCAGACAGGCATCGCTTTGCCGCCAGATGGGCGATCTTGAGCGTTCTCTTCATTTGCACCGCGAGGAGCGGCGGTTGTGCGAGGAGCTAAATGACCGTGTTGCGCTAAGCCAATGTTTGAACAATATGGGAGTGCTCCACAAAGAGCGTGGCGAGCTCGAACTGGCAATTGAGCATTTCCTAGAAACGGAACGACTGGCCGTCGAACTTGACGATATGGTTGTCCGGCAGGGAGTCCTCGGTAACCTGGGCGGCACGTACGTGCTCCGCGGGGAATTCGAACGGGCAATGCAATACCTTCACAAGCAAGAAACCTTGTGCCAACGACTACAGCACAAACGCGGCCTTGCAGCGAGTCTACAGCTTCAGGGCATTGCGCAAATCCCGGTCGTCCTGGATATACATGCCATGGAATTTGGCGAGCTGGTTGCTCTCCTCCGTGATGCCGCCGGTGG
>JANNSA010000566.1:0-6002 GCA_031402115.1 Hyphomicrobiaceae bacterium
CAGCGCGTCCGACTTCGCGCCCGCCTATATGATTGACCAGTCGCACAACGTCACCGACCCGATCGAGAGCCTGATGCAGTCGGCGATGGAATTGCAGCGCGCCTATGCGCAGGCATTGCTGGTCGATGCTAAGGCGCTGGAAGCGGCGCAAAACACCAACGACGCCATGGCCGCGCAATTGCTGCTGAAGGCCGGCTTCCTGACCGATGTCAGCCCGATCCTGGCCGAGGCCCGCCGGCGCTCCGGTGGCGCCCTCGATCCACTCGCCACCTACCGCCAGTCCGGCTACCGCGCCAAGAAGGCCGCCGAACGCCCGAAGGTGCGCGGCACGTCGAGCGGGATTGTGTGAATTAATTTGCCAACCTGACCACCTCCGTCATTTCGGACTGCTCCGGGATGACAGCCTTGCCGGGAAACAAGCTTCGGGTTGCTATGACAAGGAACGGCAACCGTGCCCCCCAGCCGCAATCCAGTCACGGCGATCCGATCAAAACGCCACAATGGCTGCGTACCTCGCAACCCCTGATCAAAAGGGCTATCCGTCAGGGCGGGGAACGGCGTTATCATGCTTGGGCTGTTGCGGGTGTTGGGGGTGACGCTGGAGTGGGCCGTCCTCGTGCCCATGATCGTCGCACGCTGGTTCGCCGACGCCGTGCTGCTCAATCCCAGCTTGCGCTGGATCCGTTGGGTGTTCTACGCGGCCTTCGCCTATGTCGTGTTCGCCGTCGTGCTGGTCTATGTCGTGGCGCCGATCCGGGGATTTGCTGGGCAATATTGGCTCGCCGAGAAGCTCCGCTATGACAGCGAGCGCTGGTTGGCAACCGCCATTTATGATCGCGATGGCAGCTTTGTTGGCACCTTCGACCCGATGCTCGACAGCAAGCGTGACGTCAACTACACGGGCGTACCGATCGAAATGGCGACCGGCTACATCGCCAACCCGGATCACAAATCCATCCCCGTGCGCGAGGTACCTGAGTTCTACTGGCAGTGCCTCGTTTATCACGAGGACCGCAATGTCGGTGGCCTGCTCAACCCCTTCGGCATTGACCTGTTCGGTGTCCTGAAGATCCCCGTGTCCAGCATTTCGCTGAGCTTACAGGCTGGCGCGCCGCGCATCGGCGTTGGTGGCTCCACCTTGCCGATGCAGCTGACGCGGGTGATCTACCAGACGCCGCCGCGCGCCAGTGAGAGTGCGTTCGAGAAACTCAACCGCAAGTTCGGCGAGTGGTGGGATGCGCCGGTCTTGTACTGGGCGCTGAGCAAGGGCGGCAATCTGGAGCCCTTGAAGCAATGGACCGCTAATCATTTGTGGCTGGCGCAACGCACAGGCGGCTCGCCGCTACACGGCATCGAGATGACCAGCCGCATCGTCTTCGGCAAGCCAGCGGCGGAACTCAGTCCGGCCGAGCAATTCGTGCTGGCCTCGGCCGTCAACAAGCCGATCATCCTGCTTGAGGGCAGCGAGAAGCTGAACGCTGTGCGGCTTGATCGCTGGCGCTACATCGTTGACGTGCGGGCACGCAAATGCGCCAGCGAGCTACTGCCTGAGGCCGAGCAGAAGCGCGCCTGGTTCGAGCTGACGCAGATCGCCAACGGTCCGCCCGATCCGCAGGTCAAGCCCAAGCTGCAAGCGGCGCTTGATGAAGTCGCGCCGACCAAATCCAAGGCAGCCCAGGCCAATCCGGTGCTGCGCGCCAATGTGCTGATCCCCGACGCCCGCTATGGCGTGCGCGAGGAAATGAAGGGGACGTTTGGATTTGGCTGGCGTGAGCAGGTGCGAGGCGTTGGGCTGACCCTCGACGTGGCGCAGAACCTGCGTTTCCGCGAACGAATCAAAACCGGGCTGTCGGAACTGCAGGGCAAGTTCGCGGCCTTCCTCGATCCTGGTTACACGCTTGATCCGGCGCTGGTGCTGCCCGACGGCTCCATGGAGATGCCAAACGTCATCATCGCAGCCGCTAACGCCAAGGGTGAGATCGTCCGCTATTTCGAGGCCAAGGATATTGCCTCCTATTTTGGCTCGCCGTTTGCCCGCGATGCTGAGACTGGCCGCTATCATCCAGCCCTTGAATCGCGCGCGATCGCTTCCGTCGGCAAAATGATCGCAGCAATGGCACTCGCCAATGAGGGCCGCGATACGATGGAGACGCAGTATCAGGACCCTGAGCTGCCGTCGGTGGGCATCGATACGTGCCGGCACGATGGTGGCCGCACGGGGCCAAGGCCTGCCCGCGTCGCCTTCGCCTGCTCGCTCAACAAGCCGATCGAATGGCGGCTCGCGCAGCTGGGCCAGGAGCCGGTGCGCAAGCTGATTGACGGCTTTGGCTTTACGATGCCGGTTGCAGCGAGCAAGGACGAGGAAACACCGCCGACCACGGCTGCGGTGCGCGGCCTGATAACCGGCTCGCCGCGTACGGTGCACCACATGGCGGCCGTCGTACTGGCAGCATTGACAGGCCGGGGTGGTGAACGCATTCCGGCACCCAGCTTGGTACGCTCCTACGACAAATCCATGCTGTCAGCCGACCGTGATGACGGGCGCTCGCTGGAGAAGGCCATGCCGCAGCCGATCGTGCCGAACAAGCTGATCCGTGCGGCGGGCCACGCGATGCTGCGCAACTTCCTGTCGTCGCCCCTGTGCAATCTTGCTGGCGGCAAGCCGGAGGGAACGCTGAAGAGCCTGGCCGGTTGGTGCGCGGGCCGGCGCGCCGACGTCAAGCTGCACATCGCCAAGACCGGCACGCAAGTGACCATCGATCCCGATCAGACCGTGGATGCTTGGGTCGCTGGTGGCATCCAGTTCGCCAATGGCCAGACCTATTCCTATGTTGCCGTGGTCGGCACCGGTTCGACGAGCAAGCCCTGGGCCCGCAAGTTGCACGCCGCCCAGGTCACTGCGCCGCTCGTGGAAATCCTGCTGCGCGACCTGGCTGGCGACAAGCAGGCACCCTTGCCGGTCAAGTTGAATGTTCAGCCGGAAGTGTCGGCAGATGAAACGGCTCCAGCCGTGATCGCGCCACCAGCCCGCAAGCGTAAAATCAAGAAGCAGCGTCTCGCCAGCGGCAATTAAGGGGCCAATTGCGCCGGTGTTGTAGTGGGTAAAGAAGGGGACACAGTGTTCATCTTCGCCCTGCTGCGACCATGCAACGTAGTCACCAGGCGTGCCGGGGCGAAAATGAACACTGTGTCCCCATCCCTTGCAAGCGGCCGAGCGGGTCCAGGGCACAGAGGCCCAGGACGACAATGGAGAGTGCGATCCGTCACCGTGTTCGCGACAGGGCGAGGCCGATCAGGATCAGCCTGAGCGCCAGGAAGGCGCCAAGCGGCAGCCGTTCGCCGAGCAGCAGCGCGCCGAGAAACACGCCGGTCACCGGCACCAGGAAGTTGATCTGCGAGAAGTAGCTGGCGCCAAGCCGTTTGATGATGCGGAACATCTGCAAGGTGCCAAGCCCGGTTGGTATCGCCGCCAGGGCGATGATCGCAGCCATCGATTGCCAGCTCGGCCGCACTGTCCAAGGTTGCTCGAACAGGAGCGCCACCGGCAGGTCAATGATCGCCGCCAGGATCAGTGTGACAGCGGCCAGCGCCCGCAGCGGCTGGTCGCGCAAATGCCGCGTCACCAGCGCGTTGATGCTGTAGCAGAAGGCGCCAGCACACACCGCCAGCAGGCCAGCGGTCTCGCTTGTCAGATGCGTCAGCTTGTCAGGACCGACCAGGGCAGCAAGCCCCGCCAATCCAAATCCCAGGCCGGCGAGCTTGCCGGCCGTCAGCCGGTCGTCGCGCGTTGCGAAGTGCGCCAGCAGGATGGTCGACAGCGGCATGATCGCCATGCAAATAGCTGCCAACCCGGCCTCGATGCGGGACTGCCCCCAGCCGATCAGGATGAACGGCAGCGCATTGCCGGTGATGCTGGCCAGCAGCAACATTGGCCAAGTACTGCGCGGAAACCGGAAACTCTCGCCGGCCAGGCGCGCCAGCACGCCAACCACCGACGCCGCGATCACCAGCCTGACCACGGCCAGGGTCGCCGGCGGCACTGTCGCGACGCCGATCTTGATCAGCAGGAAGTTGCCGCCCCACATAGTGCCGAGCGCCAGCAGCTCCGCATAGTCCCGCCAGCCTGGTTTCGCGCGCATGAGTGGTCCCGTAAGCCCTGAAGCCAAGCGTTTCCGTCGAGCCGGCGCCAGAGCTTGGAGCGCAATGGGCACGAAGCTGCTGGTCTCCGCAACCGGTGTTGTGCGGGGGCGGCCGTGAGCGCTTGTGCTGGCCATTGCGGCCGTTCGTGGTGTAACCAAACCGGCTTGCACTGATTGCGCGCACAATGCGCGAGGCGCCGTAACGGGAGATTCCTGGATTTGCCGACGATCAACAGCATGACTGGCTTTGCTGAGGCGCGCGGGGAGCGTGACGGCATGCGCTGGCAGTGGGAGGTCAAGACCGTCAACGGCCGTGCCCTGGAAATGCGGCTACGTTTGCCGCCTGGGCATGAGGCGCTCGATGCTGATGTCCGGCGCCTGTGCCAGGGTCGCATAACGCGCGGTTCGGCGCAGATCGGGCTCAGTCTGACGCGTGAGGGCGGAAGCACGGAAATCCGCGTCAACGAGGCCGCACTCGAGCAGGTGACGCAGGCCATCGCCCGCATCCGTATGGCAACGGGCGCCGGACCACCGAGCGCCGAGGGCATCGCCCAAATTCGCGGCGTGCTGGAAATCATTGAACCCGAGGACAGTGAGGCGGCACAACTGGCGCGCCGGCAGGCGATGCTCGACAGTTTTGCGGGCGCGTTGGAACGGCTGGTTGAGGCGCGCGCCGCTGAAGGCGCCCGGCTGGCGACGACGCTGACGGCGCAGGTCAAGGCGATGGAAGTTCTGGTCGCGGAAGCCGAGGCGACGCCGTCGCGGCACCCTGAGCGGATCGCAGCGCGGTTGCGCGAGCAGATCGACAGGCTGCTGCAGAACACGTCAGGTTTTGATCCGGTGCGCCTGCATCAGGAGGCCGTGCTGCTGGCGACCAAGGCCGACATTGCCGAGGAACTGCAGCGCCTGCGATCGCACGTGGCAGCCGCGCGTGAGCTGATGGCGGCTGGTGAACCGGTCGGCCGCAAGCTGGATTTTCTGGCGCAGGAGTTCAACCGCGAGGCCAACACCCTGTGCAGCAAGGCCAATGATACGGATCTGACGCGCATCGGCCTGTCACTGAAGGCGGTAATCGATCAGTGGCGCGAGCAGGTCCAAAACGTCGAGTAACGGGAGCAGGAAGGTGGCATGACCGATACGCATAAGCGGCGCGGCGTGATGCTGGTGCTGTCGTCGCCATCGGGCGCTGGCAAAACGACCCTGTCGCGGCGGCTGATGGCGGCCGAGACCGGCATCATGATGTCGGTGTCGGTGACGACCAGGGCGCCACGGCCGCGTGAAGTGGATGGCGCCGATTACCATTTCATCAGCAAGCCGGAGTTCGACCGGCAGGTGGCAAACGGCGAGCTGCTGGAATCGGCCGAGGTGTTCGGCAATGGCTACGGCACGCCGCGCGCGCCTGTTGAAGCGGCGCTGGCCGGTGGCTGCGACGTGCTGTTCGACATTGACTGGCAAGGCACCCGTCAGCTCAAGCTGCGGGCCGGCACCGACCTCGCCTCCATTTACATCCTGCCGCCGTCCGCCAATGCACTGGAGCGCCGCCTGATCGAGCGCGGCCAGGACAGCACGGGCGTCATCGCCACGCGCATGGCCAAGGCGTCCGCCGAAGTCAGCCATTGGGGCGAGTACGACTACGTCATTATCAACGACGATCTCGACGCCTCGGAAGCCACCATCCGCTCGATCCTGACAGCCGAGCGCGCCCGCCGCATCCGCAACCTGACCCGCCTGGAAGCCCTGGTGACGCAACTGAAAGCAGATTTGTAGGCTGGGCTGTATTACTTTGTGCAAGAGTATCAAAGTGGACGAACACCCAACCCCTGTGCACAGTGCAACAACTGGTTGAAGTTTGGGCGATTGTTT
>JANNSA010000567.1:0-8665 GCA_031402115.1 Hyphomicrobiaceae bacterium
GTCGGCTGCGCCTTCTCCACCAATTTCACGTCGCTGGTGAGCTTCCGCATCCTTCAGGGGTTTGCCGGAGGCACGCTGATCCCCGCTGTGTTCTCGGGGATCTTTCTGTTGTTTCCGCCGCGGGCCCATCCGATCGCCGGCACCATCGCCGGCATCGTGGCCGTGCTGGCGCCGACCGTCGGACCGGTGGTCGGCGGCTGGATCACGCATCATTATTCGTGGCCGTGGCTGTTCCTGATCAATGTCGTTCCGGGCGTCGTCGCGGTGATTGCGACACCGTTCCTGCTGCCGCGGGGCAGGCCCCGGCTGAACCAGCTGAAGCATTTCGATGGAATGGCGCTGGCGCTGATGGCGGTGGCATTGGCGAGCCTCGAGATCGGCTTGAAGCAGGCGCCGCACAATGGCTGGTTCTCCGCGGTTTGCTTCGGCCTGTTCGCGCTCTGCGCTGCCGCGACGGCGGCGTTCGCCGTGCGAACGCTGAAGGCGGTGCAGCCGCTGGTCGAACTGAGAACGCTGAGAGTGTTGTCGTTTTCGGTCGGCTGCGGGCTCAGCTTCTGTCTCGGCGTCGGATTGTTCGGCGCGGTCTATTTGATGCCGGTGTTTCTCGCCTATGTCCGGCAGCACGACCCGCTGCAGATCGGCTCGATCATGCTGGTGACGGGCGCCGCCCAATTGGTGGCCGCGCCGATTGCCGGCGCGCTGGAGAGCCGGATCAATCCGCGCTGGCTGTCGGCGTTTGGATTTGGCCTGTTCGCCATAGGCCTCGGTATGAGCGCGTTCGAAAGCCGCACCGCCGATTTCGACGAGATGTTCTGGCCGCAAGTGCTACGCGGCTTCGCGGCGATGTTCTGCCTGCTGCCGCCGACCAGGCTTGCGCTGGAGACGCTGCCCCACAAGCAGGTGCCGGACGCCAGCGGCCTGTTCAACATGATGCGAAACCTCGGCGGCGCGGTCGGGATCGCGCTGATCGATACGGTCCTCTACGGACGCACCAGCGGACACGCCGAAGCCATCCGCCAGCGCCTGATCGCGGGTGACGTCACGACAGCGAAGGCAATCGGGCTTGAACGGATTCCACCGGATCTATCGGCTGCTGCTTCCATGATCGAGCAGGCCGCCTTCGCGACCAGCGTCAATGAGGCCTGGGCCATGCTGGCCGCGGTGGCGCTGCTCGGACTGCTGATTATTCCGCTGGCGCGGTCGCAACGGCCCGCCGCCGAAGGCTGAGGATCAGTCCGGCTTCAGCCGCACCCCGAGCCGACCCGCCAGTTCCTGCGTGAACTGCCAGGCGACACGCCCCGATCGCGAGCCGCGCGTGGTCGCCCATTCCAGCGCCTCGCGCTCGAGTTCGGCTTCCGCGATCTTGATGCCGAAATGGCTGCAATAGCCCTTCACCATCGCCAGATACTCATCCTGGCTGCAGCGGTGGAATCCGAGCCAAAGGCCGAAGCGGTCCGACAACGAGACCTTTTCCTCGACCGCTTCGCCGGGATTGATCGCGGTCGAGCGCTCGTTCTCGATCATCTCGCGCGCCAGCAGGTGCCGGCGGTTGGAGGTCGCGTACAGAATCACATTGTCGGGCCGGCCCTCGATGCCGCCCTCCAGCACCGCCTTCAGCGATTTGTAAGAGGCGTCGCCGCCATCGAACGACAGATCATCGCAGAACACCAGGAAGCGCTGCGTGCTGGCTCGCAGGAAGTTGAGGCAGGCTGGCAGCGAGCCAATGTCCTCGCGGTGAATCTCGACAAGTTTCAAATGACTGGCAGGTGGGCGTTCAGCGTTAACAGCGGCATGCACGGCCTTGACCGCCGAGCTCTTACCCATGCCGCGCGCGCCCCACAGCAGCACGTTGTTGGCCGGCAAGCCTTTGCCAAAGCGCTCTGTGTTGTCGAGCAATTGCTTAAGCGCTTGATCGAGCCCGCGCAGCAGCGAAAGCGGCACACGGTTGACGCGCAGCACCGGCGAAAATGTACCCGGCACGGCGTGCCAAACAAAGGCATCGGCCGCACCAAAGTCTGGCGAAGCTGCGGCTGCCGGCGACCATCGCTCCAACGCCAGTGCGATGCGTTCCAAACAGGCTTCGAGTGGGTCAGCGGAAGGAGTCGTGGTGTGGTTGTCTTGGGCCATACCGTTCGAAATAGCAGAGCTCTGGCCCGGCGTCATCGCTTCCGCCGATTACGCTTCCGTAAGAAATCGCACCAGGAAGCCGGTCCCTCTGCTCAGCCAAGTGCTCAGCCAAGCCTATTGACCATACCCCTTCCCCGGCCGCACGCTTGTCTGTATCACCCGTTCATGCAGCAGATCAGCCCAGTGACAGCCAAGTTTCCCGCGTCCGCGCGACCACGCGTAGGATTGTTCGTGACGTGCCTCGTTGACCTGATGCGGCCTTCTATCGGTTTCGCGGCGGCGCAACTGATCGAACAAGCGGGCTGCAGTGTGGATGTGCCACGTGGCCAGACCTGTTGCGGCCAGCCCGGCTGGAACTCGGGCGACCGGGCGACGGCGGCGACGCTGGCCCGGCAGACGATTACGGCCTTCGAGCCCTATGACTATGTCGTGGCGCCGTCGGGCTCGTGTGCTGGCATGATCAAGAGACACTATGTCGAAGTGTTCGTCAGCGATGCCGCGTGGCGGGCGCGCGCCGAGCGGCTGGCGGCGAAAACCTATGAATTGATGGCGTTCCTAGTTGATGTCCGCAGCATGAGCTCGGTCGATGTGCAATGGCCAGCGACGGCTACTTATCACGACAGCTGCTCGGGTTTGCGCGAACTTGGCGTGCGCCGGCAGCCCCGCCAATTACTGGCGACCGTCGAGGGGCTGACGCTAGTGGATTTGCCCGACGCTGACAGTTGCTGCGGTTTCGGCGGCACCTTTGCCATCAAGTATCCTGATATCTCCAACAAGATCGTCGAGGCCAAGACGGCGGCAATTGCCTCGACCAATGCTGACCTGCTGATCGCCGGCGATCTTGGCTGCCTACTGAACATGGCCGGCAAACTGGCGCGCGAAGGCAAAGACACGGCGGTCCGCCATGTCGCGGAAGTCTTGGCCGGCATGCACGATATCCCGGCGATCGGCCGCACGCACTCCGAGGTGCCGCAATGAAGATCACTACTGACACGTTCAAGGACAACGCCCGCGGCGCGTTGGTCAATCCCGGACTGCAGCAATCGATGGCCGGTGTGAAGCGCTATTATGTGCCGGCGCGCGCCACCGCCATGGCCAAGCTGCCGGAGTTCGACGCGCTACGCGACCAAGCGCGCGACATTAAGAACCATACGCTGGAACATCTTGATCTCTACCTTGAGGAATTCGAGCGCAAGGTCGTCGAGAATGGCGGCAAGGTGCACTGGGCGACGACGGCGGCAGAAGCGCGTGGCGCCATCCTCGATATCTGCCAGGCGGCGGGCGCGAAGATTATCACCAAGGGCAAATCGATGGTCTCGGAGGAGATCGCGCTGAATGCCCATCTTGAGAGCGCCGGGCTGAGTGTCGTCGAGACCGATCTGGGCGAATACATCATCCAGCTCAGGCACGAAACGCCGAGCCACATCATTGCCCCTGCTGTGCATCTGACGCGTGCCGATGTCGTGGAAACCTTCACCAAGGCGCATCCACATCTGCCAGCTGACCGGCCGATGGACACGCCGGAGGTGCTCGTGGCGGAAGCGCGCGGCATCCTGCGCGAAAAGTTCCTGGCGGCCGATGTCGGCATCACCGGCGCCAATTTCCTGATCGCCGAGACAGGTTCCACCGTCATTGTCACCAATGAGGGCAATGGCGACCTTACGCAAAGCCTGCCAAAAGTTCACGTCGTGCTGGCGACGATCGAGAAGATCGTACCGACCTTGGAGGATGCGACCGCGATATTGCGGGTGCTGGCGCGTTCGGCGACGGGCCAGGAGATGTCCAACTACACGACGTTCTCGACCGGGCCCAAGCGGCCGGACGATCCCGACGGCCCGGAAGCTTTTCACGTCGTCATCCTCGACGGCGGCCGCTCGGAGCTGATCGGCACGGAATTGCAGGATAGCTTGCGTTGTATCCGTTGCGGCGCCTGCATGAACCATTGCCCAGTCTATCAGGCGATCGGCGGTCATGCCTATGGCTGGGTCTATCCCGGACCAATTGGTGCTGTCATGACGCCAACCCATCTGGGGGTCGAAAAGGCCGGGCACTTACCCAACGCATCGACCTTCTGCGGCCGCTGCGAGGAAGTCTGCCCGATGCGCATTCCTTTGCCCCGGATGATGCGGCATTTCCGCGAGGAAGAGTTCAAGCTCGGCAAACAATCAGGCCTGCCCAAACTGGCGCTGCGGCTCTGGGCGTGGGCGGCGGCGCGACCCGCGCTGTATCACTTCGGCGCGCGTCTGGGTGTTGGCGCACTGAAGGTGTGGGGCATGGGCCGGGGGCGGCTGACGACCTTGCCTTTGGCTGGCGGCTGGACCGCGCATCGTGATCTTGCCGTGCCTGAAGGTGGTACGTTCCAGGCGCAATGGGCGGCGGGAAAGCGGCCGATCGCCGCCAAAGCTGCGTCGCCGGGCACCAGTGAATCGAGAGCGGCATGAGCGGTCCTTCGACCATCGCGCGCGATCGCATCCTAGGCAAAATACGCTCCGGATTGGCGCGCGGCCAGGACATGAGCCAAGACAGCGCCCGTCGGCTGACGGTCCAGCGCCGGCTTGGCCATCCGCCGCGTGGCATCGTGCCGGAGCGCTCGCTGCTGCCGCACGTTCAATTGGTGGAGACTTTCGCTGAGCGCATGATTGCACAAAGGGCGACAGTCGAACGCGTACCCGCACTTGAGCAGGTGCCAGCGCGTATTGCCGAGTTCCTGCGCGGACAGAATCTGCCGGCGCTTTTGCGCCTTGGCGATGATGCCCTACTCAACGCCTTGCCGTGGTCGAGCGAGTCCACGCTGACGCTTGAGCATGGCCGCGCGCAAGGGCTCGATACGGCCGGCCTCAGTCATGCGCTCGTCGGCGCCGCCGAGACCGGCACGTTGGCGTTGATCTCGGGACGCGCTAACCCGACCACCATCAACTTCCTACCTGACACGCACATCGTACTGGTAGAAGCCAAGGATATCGCCGGTCCGTTCGAGGAAGCCTGGGTGCGGCTGCGAAGTCAGTTTGGCGCCCGCCAAATGCCACGCACGGTCAACTGGGTGTCCGGCCCCTCGCGCACCGCCGACATTGAACAAACCATGGTGCAAGGGGCGCATGGGCCACGCCGGTTACACGTTGTCATCGTTGGTTGAGGCTTAGCCCTGAAGTACTGCCCATACGCCAGAGCCTCAAGCGGCTTGGCCCGCTTCCAGACGCTCGCAGAAGCCCGCAATGCGGTTGCAGGCGTCGGCCAACCGCTCATCTGACAAGCCATAGGACAGCCGCAAATGGCCGTGTGCGCTTGGGCCAAAGGCATCAGCTGGCGGCAGCAGGGCTACACCCGTTTCCGCAAGTAGCCGGCTTGCGAAATCCTGGGTGCTCAGTCCCGTTGCCGCGATGTTGACCAACACGAACATGCCGCCCTCGGGCGCGGCCACGCGCACGCATTGCACGCGTGTCAGCGCTGCCACCACCGCGTCTCGACGGCGCTCGTAAATCGCCTTCATGCGCGCCGCATCCGGGCCGCCGTGCTTGATGGCTGCAACCGCTGCTTCCTGGATAAAACCAGGCAGGCCATACAACATCGCCAGCGACAAGGTCTCGATATGCTCGATCAAGGGTTTCGGGCCGATCGCCCAACCAACGCGCCAGCCGGGCATGGCGTGCGATTTGGATAAACTTGACACCGTGGCGGTGCGTTCGGCCATGCCGGGCAACGCAGCAATACTGACGTGCTCGTGGCCATAGGTCAGCGCGCCATAGACTTCATCGGAAACCACCCACAGATCGTGCCGCTTGGCCAGCTCGGCGACCACTTCAAGTTCGGCGCGGGTCATCACGGCGCCAGTCGGGTTATTGGGCGTCGCGAACATGATACCGCGGGTTTTGGGCGTGATGGCGCGAGCGAGCGCATCGAGGTCGACATGAAAGCCGCGCGCCGCTGGCTGTGTCACCGTCACAATCGTGGCGCCCGAGGCTTGGATGGTGGCGTCATAGGTCACGTATTTTGGCTCTGGAACAACAACCTCGTCGCCAGCCTGAAACAGGCACTGGCAGACCCCGAACAAGGCGTTCTGCGCACCTGCCAGGAAGATCACGTTGTGGCCGTCGATCGCCAAGCCGGTGCGGCCTGCGAAGTCTTCGGCGATGGCTGAGCGCAATCCCCACCGGCCTGGGATGTCAGCGTAATGCGTATCGCCGTTGCGCAGCGCCTTGATCGCCGCTTCAGTTGCCACAGCAGGCGAATCAAAGTCCGGATCGCCAATGCACAGATTGATGACGTCGCGGCCCTCGCGCGCCAGAGTTACAGCGCGGTAGTAGATTTCCCAGGCCTGCGATCCCTCGCCGCTCACCCGCTTCACCAGATCCGAGTAGCGCATGCCAGTTTCCGTCCGCCAGGTTGCAACCGGCCTTGGTTATGCGAAACGCTGAAGAGCGGCAAGCGCGGTACGGTCGCGCGCTCAGAACGATGGGTCTGCCCAAATGCAAAGCCGGGCGCGCTATTGGCGCACCCGGCTTGCACTCAAATGAACCCGTGATCAGTAGCAGATTACCCTGCCCAGGCGCTCGACCTGGTTGCAGTGCTTGCGGCCACGGCGGTCCTTGTAGCACTGCCAGACCAAGTAACGCTCACGACGGCAGTCCTCATAGTCATCATCATAGTTGCTATAGGAATAGTTGATGCTGGGCTGATGCCGGCGGTGCCGGTTGCCCTGCAGCACGCCACCTAGGATGAGGCCGGTTGCCAAGCCAATCGCCAAGCCGCCACCATTGTCACCCGCTGCGGCAGGCTGCACGTTAACTGAGGTCAGGGCCAGCGCGCATAGGGCGCCAGCGATCGTCTTTGTCACGAGATTGAACATTCTACACCGTCCTTGCCAGGCCGGGCGCTGATCCATGCAGCCGGCGCGTGATCCATGCGAAACCTGTGCCACCCATTGAGCAGCCGTCGCGAGGGTAAGACAATCCGCCTGGTCACCTGAACGCCGGATGAATGGACTTTGTTCCAACCAAGGCGGTTGCCTTGGGCAGTGGCGCCGTCAGCGGATCAAGCAGCGGCGCAACCGGCCCGGCGACCCGCCAAACCGCGATCTCCGCCAGAATGACGCCCCGGTACCAGCGTTGCAGCGTTGGCAGCTTCCGCACATCACGATAGCGTGCACTCAACCAAGCCGGACGGGCATTGCGTTCCAGCGTTACGAACAATGCAGGCTGTTGCAGCAGCGCAAGTTCCGGCTCGGGCAAATGCACGAAGCGCAGCCGTTCATTGAGCTGGATGACGGGCGTGCGGCCCCGCAGATGCCAAGCCAGTTGGCCAGTCATGGCGTAGTTATCAGTCGCAATCCAGGTCGCTGCTTGTGACTGCCGCAGCGTGTCCAGCTCTTGCGCGAGAGCCTTCCAACCCCGCATCTGGCTCGTTGGATCCCGGGCACCCAGCAGGACAACACCGGGATAAGTTGCATGAGCCAACAATCCTACCGTCATCACAAAGCCAATCGGCAGAGCCCATGACTGGAGCCGTGCAAGTCTTGGATGGAACATCGGCGACGCGCGCAACTCGCACAAGACCACGGCCGCGAGGATTGCCAAGCTCGGATAGACCGGTGCCAGCCAATTCGGCTGCACACGGCTGCCAAACGACTGCCACAGCATAAAGGCGAGCAGGGGTAACACGCTGATGGCGATCAGGGTCGCTCCGGTATGCCGTTGCGTCCAGACGCGGCGCAGCATCCACGCCAGCCCGATCAGACCCAGCAGCGCGATGACGGGACTGGCCAAGCCAGCATAGCCGCCGAGCAGTTCGCCCAGATATTTCAGGGTTGGCCCGTTGCCCGCCGCTACCCGGCCAAACTGTTTGCTGAAGGAAGCACCGCCATGCGCGAGGTTCCAGGCAGCGACCGGCGAGGCCAAAACTACCGCGAGCGCACCGCCTGCCCACAATTGCCAGCGCGCGAACCAGTGCCGGTTGTTAGGCAGCAAAAGCCATAGGACGATACCAGCTCCGGCAAACAGATTTGTGTACTTCGAGAGCAGCCCGAGGCCCGCGAACAGTCCGACCACCAGCCACCATCCTGCGATGCCCGACACGGCCAGTTCAGCGACCGCCCAGCCAGTCAGCCCCCAGAACAGCACCGACGGCGTATCGGGCGTGATGATGACTCCGCCGACGGCGAGCAGCGGCATTGCCAGCGACACCAGCACGGCGCGCCGGGCCACTGCCTGATCAAACAGGATCGCCGCCGTCCGCCACAGCGCCAGCGCCCCGACGACCGGCGCCAGGACCGCCATGATGCGGATGCCAAGCGGCGTTTCGCCTGCCATCTGACGGCCCAGCCAGATCAGCCACCCGGCCATTGGCGGGTGATCGAGATAGCTGGCAGCGGGTGCCAGCGACCACATCCAGTAATAGGCCTCGTCGTCAGTCAGTTCCGTCAGCCCCGCCACCAGCGCGCGCACCACGGCCGCCGCCAGAACTAGTCCAAACAGCGTTGCTGGCATCAGCCAAGGAGTCGTGACGATCTGCAGATCGTTGTCGCGGTCCGGCCTCACCGGCGGCC
>JANNSA010000568.1:0-6047 GCA_031402115.1 Hyphomicrobiaceae bacterium
CTTCAAGCAAGCCATGGCGCTCGACCCCGATTGGGACGTGCCGCGTCTGTATCTGGCCACTTCCTATATGAGCCAATGGATTCCGGGCGCAGAATCGCCAGAGAACCAGGAATTTGCCCGGCTGGCCAAGGAAGGCTTCATGAAGGTGCTGGAGACTTCTCCTGGCGACACCACCGCTCTGGCTTCGATGGCTTCCATGGCTTTTAGCGAAGCCACCACGCAGGCGGGTCAGCGATTCGAGGCCAATCGCCTCAAGCGTGGACTGGAAGGGCAGATATTCACCAAACGGCACCAGATGCGCCTTGTCGTAAGTGCTGATGGCGGCGCCGGTGCTGTCGATTACGGCGAGGCTGTTGAACGGCCGGGTTCCGCCACTTGCCGGGTCTGGCCGGCGGATCGTGCCCGTCACCAGCATGCCGCCAGGCGGCAGGCTCTGACCGATCGCGGCCAGCGCTGCCGGCTCGTCAAGCAGGTAAGCGTTGACTGGCGTTTCTGGCCAGATAACCAGCAGTGTTGGCTGCGGGCTGGATTGAGCCACTGGAGCGCTGGTCATCGCCAGCAGGCCTTGGAAGATACCGCGCTGAGCGCTGGCTTGGAACTTCTCGATCTCCGGCGTGTTCGGCTGCACCAATCGCACCGTGAGGCCGGGTACGACAGGCGACGGCTGCGCGGGCACGCGCCACAGCCCCCAGCCGGTCAGCAGCGCCAGGGCCAGCGCCGTGGAGGCTGGCCAGCGCCAGCGCGTCCAGGCGCTGCCCGGCCGCAGAACCAGCACCGGCGTCGTCAGCAGCAGCACGGTCACCAGCGTCATGCCGTGCACGCCAACCAGGGCCGCCGATTGCAGCAGCGGCTCATGATTGGTCAGCGCATAACCGAGGCTGTTCCAGGGAAAGCCTGTGAAGATGTGTCCGCGCAGCCATTCGCTGGCGGAAAGCGAGGCGGTCAACGCCAGCAGCCGGCCAGCGCCGCCGTGCCACAGCAGCGCGGCGGCGCCGGTGGCTGCGGCGAAAAACAGCGCCAGCCCGGCCGGCATGATGGTGACGGCGAACGGCATCAGCCAGGCGAACTTGTCAGCCTCCACCAGGAAGGCGGAGCCGATCCAATAGAGCCCCGGCAGAAAGTAGCCAAATCCCCAGCACCAGCCGAGCCCGGCGGCTTGAGCGACACGGGTGCGCCAAGGCAGGTGCACGGTCGTGTCGAGCAGCAGAACCAGCCCAGGCAGGGAAATCAACAACACCGGCCACAGTCCGAACGGCGGCATTGCCAGCACGGCCAGGGCGCCGAGCGTCAACGCCAGCAACAGCCGTTGCCAACCGCGCCAGCGGGTCAAGCGCTCAACGAGCGGCTGTGGCGCGGCAAGGGCTTGCTGCGACAAGGGTGTGTTCAGTAACGGCAAGCGGACTGCCTTTTCCGGCGAACTCGGTTCGGACGGCGCAGCGACCGCCCGGCAGGGTGGGAACTGAAGCCCCGCATCCCGCCAATACGAGAACTCACCAGGATTGGGCAAGCACAGCTTTGGCTGGCGCGGATCGTGTCGGAGGAACCCTTGCGTACCCCAGCGCGTGCGCTGGATGTGGGGAATATCTGCTTTGCCCTGTGGCTCGCCGGTCCGTTGGCACGATCACACGGAGATCATCTGCGGCTCGCGGCAACGTGACTGCGCGCGCGCACTTTCGCCACTTATCTGACGAGCCGCACCACTACATCTTTGCCATCGATGTCGAACCGCATCAGAGGAATACGCATCATGCTCGTCGCAAGTCATCGTTGGGGCCGCCCGTCAGGTCTGTTCGTTTTCGCCGCTGCAATGCTGGCCGTGCTGGCAACACAGCTGCCCATCAGCCGGGCTCGTGCAGCTGATCTTGCAGCCGCGTTCGCCGCGCATGATCCGCAATCGACTGCCATCGTTGATCACAGCGCCTGGAGCACATTGCTTGGCCGGCATCTGAAGCCCGGCGGCAAGGATGGGGTGATGCAGGTCAACTATGCGGGCTTCAAGGCTGATAAGGCGGCCTTGGGCACCTACCTTGCTGGCTTGCAGGCCGTTGAGGTCGGGAAGCTCAACCGGCCCGAGCAGTACGCGTACTGGATCAATCTCTACAATGCCCAGACCATCGCCACGGTGCTTGACCACTATCCGGTCAAATCGATCAAGGATATTTCACTTGGCGGCAGCTTGGCCTCAACCTTTTCGGGCGGGCCCTGGGATGCACCCCTGGTCAAGGTCGCCGGCCAGGAACTCAGCCTCAACGATATCGAACACCGCATCCTGCGCCCGACAGCCAAGGATCCGCGCATTCACTATGCCGTCAATTGCGCCTCGGTTGGCTGCCCCTCGTTGCAATCGGAAGCGTTTGTCGGCGCCCGGCTGGAAGCTCAGCTTGACGCCGCCGCGCGCGATTACATCGGCAGCCCGCGTGGTGTTCGGATTGCCAGCGGCAAGGCGACCGTTTCCAGCATCTTCAAATGGTACAAGGAAGACTTCGGCGACAATGAAAAGAGCCTGCGCAAGCATTTGGCGCAGTACGCAAGTACGGATCTGGCGGCGGAGTTGAAGGCCGCCAAAGGCGGGTTGAGCTACGCCTATGACTGGTCGCTGAACGATACGCGTTGAGACCAGAGTCAGGTTTCTGGCCGGAACGGGCGTCGCTGCAGCGCATGGGCGGCATCAGCGACGCTCCATCCACCTTTAAGCACGGCGTACACGGCGGTGCAGACTGGCAGGTCGATGCTGCGGCCAACGGCAAAGCGCTGCACGGCGGCGGCCGTTGGTACACCCTCGGCGATGCCGTTGAGGCCAGCCATCGCCGCCGTCAGTGACTGACCTTGACCCAGTGCCCGGCCAAGCGCCAAATTGCGTGACTGGGGCGAGCCACAGGTCAGGATCAGGTCACCCAGCCCCGACAGGCCGAGCAGGGTCGCTGGCCGGCCGCCGAGCGCCGCTCCAAAGCGTTGCAGCTCTGCGAAGCCGCGGGTCACCACTGCCGCGTGCGCGTTGGCACCAAGCCCCAAGCCATCGACGATGCCCGCCGCGATGGCGAGCACGTTCTTGACTGCACCGCCGAGCTGCACGCCGGTCACGTCATCAGTCCAGTAGGGCCGGAATGCTGTGTGCCCGATGGCTTGCGCCAGCGCCTCGCCTAAGCTTGCGTCAGCTGCTGCCAGGGTGATCGCGGTCGGCAGGCCACGCGCCACTTCACTGGCGAAGCTCGGCCCCGACAGTACGGCGAGCGGCGTCGCAGGGAGTATGTCGGTGAGGATACCCACCGGCAACTTGCCGCTCGACTGCTCCAGGCCCTTAGCGCACGCGATGACCGGGGCACCAGGCGGCAGATGTGGCCGCAATTGCGTGGCGATCGCCCGGAAGTGCTGGGCCGGCGTCACCAGGAGGACGAAGTCGGCGGCGGCCAGCGCACTGACTTCAGCGGTCACCACGATGGCTGGATTGAGCGCCACGCCTGGTAGATAGGCCGCGTTGACACGGCTGGCGTTGATGGCTGCCGCCAGCTCCGGTCGCCGCGCCCACAACGTCACGTCGCGCCCGGCCCGCTGAAGTGTCATCGCGAGTGCCGTGCCCCAGGCTCCGGCGCCAATCACTGCGACCGATTGCAGACGCATTTGGGCTTACTCCAGGGCTGATCATCGGGCCGTCACGACGCAACATCTTCCTTGCAGATCGGAGTTAGCAACTCAGGATTGCAAGGATGAAGTCTGGCGATGGTAGTTCACTTTTGATCTGCAGTTCGGGTTCAGGCTCCGGCTCCCGTCATTTGGAGGCGATCTCTCAGAACCCGTTCTGACGTGGCCCCGGCAGCACCTGCCTTGTCGATTGGGGCGATCGCACGTACTTACAGCACCTCGCGTGATCTGCTCCGGGTCCGTCGACACTTCGGGAACGCAACGTCCGTGCGCCTTGACACCCTCCCAAGCCTCGCGACGGACGCCTTGCGGCAGGCCGGCTCGTACGCCTCTGATCTTGTGCGCCCGACTGTGCGACTGGGCGTCACCGGGTTGTCGCGATCGGGCAAGACGGTGTTCATCGCTGCGCTGGTGCAGAACTTGGTGACAGGCGGCCGGCTGCCGTTCTTTGGGCCAGTCGCCGAGGGCCGCGTCCGGCGCGCCTGGCTGGAGCCACAGCCAGACGATGCGGTGGCGCGCTTCGACATCGAGGATCACATTGCCGCGCTGACCGGCGAACCGCCGCGCTGGCCTGAGGGCACGCGCCGCATCAGCCAGCTGCGTGTCACGCTTGACTACGAACCGAATAGCCTGTGGCGGCACATCACGGGCTCGCGACTGCTCAGCATCGATATCGTCGATTACCCGGGCGAGTGGCTGCTCGACCTGCCGTTGATGACCATGGACTATGCAACGTGGTCGCGGCAGGCGCTGGCGACGAGCCGGGCCGCCGGTCGCGAGCGCCTCGCCGAGCCATGGCACGCCTTGCTCACAGGCCTTGATCCGGGCGCCCCGGAAGATGAGAGCATCGCGCGTCAGGGCGCCGCACTTTACACCGAGTATCTGCAGGGCCTGCGCGATAGTGAACAGGCATTCACTGCCCTGACGCCGGGCCGCTTCCTGATGCCGGGCGATCTGGCCGGCTCGCCAGCGCTGACTTTCATGCCGCTCGAAATTCCGGATGGCGCGGAAATCCGCAAGGGTACGCTGGCGGCAATGCTGGCGCGCCGCTACGAGGCCTACAAGGCGCATGTCGTGACGCCGTTCTTCCGCGACCATTTCAGCCGGCTCGATCGGCAAATTGTGCTGGTGGATGTGCTGAAGGCACTGAATGGCGGCAAGCCAGCTCTGGACGATCTGAGCCGCTCACTGGAGGCCGTGCTTGGCGCGTTCCGGCCGGGCGCCAATTCCTGGCTGTCGAGCATCGTGTCTAGACGCATCGACCGGATCGCCTTCGCCGCCACCAAAGCCGATCATTTGCACCACACCAGCCACGATCGGCTGGAGGCGTTGCTCAGTGTGCTGATCGGCCGGGCGATCACGCGGGCGCAGTTTGCCGGGTCCAAAGTCAAAGTTCTTGCGCTGGCGTCCGTGCGCGCGACGCGCGAGGGTGAGCGCAGCGAAGCTGGCGTCAAGCTGCCTTGCGTGATTGGCACGCCAATCGCTGGCGAACGGCTCGGCGACCGCATCCTCGACGGAGCCAAGGAAGTCGCGCTGTTCCCGGGCGACTTGCCAGCCGATCCAAATAGCATCCTGTCGGGCACCGGCATCGCACCGCTCAACTTCGTGCGCTTCCGCCCGCCCCGGCTGGAGACCCACCCGGTACAGCCGTTTCCACACATTCGCCTCGACCGCGCCCTCGATTTTCTGATCGGAGACCGGCTTTCATGAGGTTTGCGGCATGAGCAGCAACGGATCAGAGGCGGCCCCGCGCAAGCCCCGGCTGTTCGACGCCGACGACCCAGAACTGGAAGTTGCTGAGTCCGCCGATGCGGCCGGCGCCGCCGCCTGGGACGATCCCGGTGAACCGCCGGTTGGCGATGCCACTGCCCGTATTCCCTTAGTGCTGGAGGGTGCCCGGCGGGGTCTGCGCTGGGGCGCGATCCTGGCTGCAACAGCGATTTCACTCATGGTGATGGCGCTGGTGCTGCGTTTCTGGACCTTTGTCTGGGGCCTGTTCCAGCGCAGCGACTGGATCGGTTGGACGGCGCTGGTGCTCGGCGTGCTGCTGTGTCTGTCAGTCGTGATGCTGCTGATCGCCGAACTCGTTGGTTTTTTCCGCGTGGCGCGGCTCAGGGCCATGCGTATAGAGGCTGACCGGGTGCTGGCGGGCGATACCAAGGCCGACGCAAAGGCGCTGATGACGCGGCTGTCGCGGCTCTATGCAACGCGTGCCGAACTGGGCTGGGTGCTGCAAGGCTATCGCAAGCACGACCACGACATCATGGAGCAGCCGGAGCGGCTGGCGCTGTTCGACCGCACCGTGCTCGGCGCCGTTGATGATCAGGTTCGCGGCATCATCGCGCAATCGGCCCGGCGCGTGGCGGTGGTGACGGCGATCACGCCGTTCATCGTCGTCGACATGGTGT
>JANNSA010000569.1:0-2892 GCA_031402115.1 Hyphomicrobiaceae bacterium
GAGCTCATCACCAGCACAAGAGCGAGGGCGAACCATCCGGTCACGCGGCCGATCCGCTCAATAACGAAATCCAGGACGTCCGCCGCGCGAAGCAGCGATCCGGTTATCTTCATTTTGGCCCCCTCGGGCACGAGCCCGAAATGCGATGCCACCTCGGGCATCGCATAATCGACTCAACGTGACAGCGGATTCTCAGATCTGGCCGCGAATCTGGCTGTAGTAGACGCCTTCGGAGATGCCGGCCCACTTGTCAACGTTCGCCTTGAAGCTGATAAAGCTGTCGTGAACTTTCTTCACCAGCGGATCTTTGGCTGCTGCGTCGTTCAGCGTCTGGATAGTCACTTCTTTCAGCTTGGTCAGGATTTCGGCCGGCAGGGGTGACGTCTTGACGGCGTGGTTCTTGACGAGATCATCGAGCGCTTCAGCGTTCGCGGATTCACACCAGCTCTGGCTTATCGTGTTGCAGGCAGCAGCGGCGACCTTGACGATCTCCTGCAGATCGGGCGGAAGGCTGGCCCAGGCCTTCTTATTGATCGCCAGTTCAGTGACCGTCGAGGTCTCGTGCCAGCCGGTCGTGTAATAAAACTTGGCGGCTTTATGCAGTCCGAGGCGACGATCCTGGAACGGACCGACAAACTCAGCCGCATCGATCACGCCGCGTTCCAGGGCCGGAAAGATTTCACCGGCCGGGAGAAGTTTGACATCGACACCGAAGGTCGAGAGCACCTTGCCCGCCAGGCCAGGAATGCGCATCTTCAATCCCTTAAAGTCCTCGATTTTTTCGATGGGCTTGCGGAACCAGCCGGTCATCTGCACACCGGTATTGCCCATCGGGAACGGTTGAATGTCGAAAGGCGCATACACCTCTTCCCACAATTTCTGGCCGCCACCGTGATAGAGCCACGCATTCATACCGAGTGCATTCATGCCAAATGGCACCGCCGTGAAATACTGCGCAGCGAACGTCTTGCCGGACCAGAAGTAGCTGTTGGCACAGTTCATCTCGACAGTGCCTTTCGACACCGCGTCGAAGCCTTCCAGCGCCGGAATCAATTCACCGGCCGCAAAATGCTGGATCTTGAGGCGACCGCCAGACATCGTGTCGACCATTTTGATGAAGTCGGTCGGGCTTCCTGGGCCCTGGACGTAAAACGGCGCGCCCGGCCCATAGGCGTTTGTCATTTTCCAGCTGAACGACTTTGTCTGAGCGGTGACGATGCTTGGTGCTGCGACGATGCTCGCACCTGCTGCAGCCGCAGTCGCACCCGACCTCAAGAACTTTCGACGATTCATTGATGTACCCCCGGTTCGCATGGGCCGCGAGACGACGCGCCCATTTACCAAGATCAAGGTGTCAGCAAACATCGCGCCAAGTTCCAGGGGTCGGCAGAAAATCGTAAAAACATATATTGTTCAATATCTTAGGCGAAAGCATCAAAGTCGACGATGTGTGCGTCAGCGATGCCTGCACAAATACTCGGCGCTAAAAAAATTAGCTGCCTGGTTTTGCGGCGGCAAATCGGTCGAACCCGCGCGAACGGGGGCTCCCGCAATCCCGGCCGCGGCTCATCACGTTGGCTCGGTGACGGTCGACTTCAAACCGGCACGACGAATGACTGTGATCCGGCGGAATGTTCAGGTCTAAGCTCTCCAGCAAGTCTCTGTCTTTGCATATCGACCGATCATTCCGAGCCGACGCTCATCTGTCTGATCCGCGGCTGGTGACAATATCGGCATTGTCTCCAGGGTTGATTCGACAGTGCACCAGGTGGCGCAAGAGAGAGCTGGCAGCACATGGCCCGTGTCGCCGACCGTGTGACGGTTGTTTACTGAGCGGTGCGACGATCTAAGGCGAACGACCACTCTGTGCAGTTCAACGCGCCGCCTCAGCCTGTGTCTGCTGTCGAGAGTTCAGCGGCCACACCCTTACGGCGCCCCCATTCACAGAGCAGCATGCGTGACCGACGTCCACTTCCTCTGCGGTGCGTTCGGCTGTGAGCCGCTCATGCTGCGACTGCTCAGGGCTGCAACGGGTCACGGGCTGCCATAACCGGTGTTCAGCCTACGTCCGTAGTGCCGCCGATTTCGTAGTTTCGCTCGGGCCAGTGACGAGACAGACGCGATAGTCCAGATACCGACCATCTCGTTGCGCCGCAGCGCATCAACGAGGTGGGCCAAATTGAGACTCACGCTCGTGCGCCGACGACGGTCGGTCTGGCTCGATTAGCCGCCGATCGAAGAATAAAAAGCCGTCCATTCCTCCGGCCGCCTCCGCCGTGCAATCGTGTTCGGGGATCTCCGGCCAATTGACGTGTGGGGAGGTACACAAAGGCCGAAGCATCTGCCGCGTAATCAGGCTACCCACTCGCACGCGCGTCATCAGAACAGCGGGATCTCGCCGACCATGTTATTGCGCGCAATCCAGGGAGTCTGGCGACCATCGGTCAAGTCGTTGACGCGCGACTTGAGGCGCCCATAAAGTTCGGAAAGTTCGATGGCACCATTGCCGTTGGCATCCAGGCGCGCACGATCGGATAGCGCGTCGGCCAGCATCCGCGTGAAGACGCCGCCAGCGAGTTGCGTGTTTTCTTCGCTGAGCTGCCGGCCCTTCGCCGCCGCGATAACCGTGATCGCCGTCGTCCGATCGAGGAAAGCCTTCGCCACCTCGTCATTGCTCGCGAGGCCGCCGGCGGCGCCAGCATGGCAGGCGTCGATGAAAACGACGACGCGCGCCTTGGTGCCGCCGAGAGCCGCTGCGATCTCGTCGAAGGCGATCGATGTGCCGGCAGGGTCGGCCATGGTCGTCTTGGCCGTCGCCAGATAGAAACTGCCCTTGTCGTCGCGCACTCCATGCCCGGCGAAGAATAGGGCAATCGTGTCGGCGGCGCTGGC
>JANNSA010000570.1:0-1828 GCA_031402115.1 Hyphomicrobiaceae bacterium
CGAGCGCAACATTGGCGTGCAGGCCACCCTTGCGGGCATGCATGCGCCGGTAGAAGCCGCCGAGCGCGACCTTGTTGCTACGCGCCAGCGAGCGGGCGATCACGCAGAACAGTCGGCCCGTTCGGTTGCGGCGTCGTTTGACCGTGCGCCGCCGTTTGCCGCTTTGTTGGCTGGCGGGAGCCAGCCCTGCCCAGGCCGTGAAGTGCTTCTCAGTAGCCCACTTGGTGAGATCGGTGCCGACTTCGCCGATCAGCTGCAACACGCTGTATTCGCTGTGAGCGGGCAACAGGGTGGCGTCGTTGCCGTTGCATAGATGAACCAACAGCTGACGCAAGTCGGGAATCGCGGGCGCATTGGTACCGGGCCGCTTGCGCTGACCCTGCAAGGGCGGTGGCGGATCGCTTCGATCAGTGCCCATCTCGTGCAGCAGCGCATCGATCTCGCCGTCACACTCGCTGATCTGAGTTTGATAATGATCCCAGCTCTGCATGGCCTGCTTGAGGGCGAACAGGTGCTCCCGAGTCCAGGTGCCTCGCAGTGACTCTTTGACCCGATCCGCTTTGCTCCGCCGAATCTGTATGTCACACAGTGCGAGCAGGCGTAAGGGATCGCGCTCGCCGCCGATGATCGCGCGCAACATCGCCAATCCACTGCTGCCCGTGATATCGCTGATCTGATCGTGAATCTTGATGTTCATCAGCTCCAGCGCCTTGTGCATGTGCTGCACATGGGCCGCCGCCATGCTGATGTGGTCGGCGCGCAAACGCAGGAAGCTCTGCAGCCGCCGAATGGCGTCCGTCGGCACAAATCCCGGACGCAGTAGCCCATGCATGTGCAACGTCGCGCCCCATTGGCAATCCTGCATGTCGCTCTTTCGGCCAGCCACGTTGCGCGTTTGCCGGCCATCGACCATGACAACCTGCAATTTGGCGGCTTCCAAGACACCAAAAAGCGGCAACCAGTAGACGCCAGTCGCCTCCATCGCCACCGAATGCACGCCTTGCGAAAGCAACCAATCGCGCAACGCATGCAGATCAACGGTCATGGCGCCAAACACTTTCGGCGAACCTCCGGCAATCGACACATGCATCGACTCGCTGCCGACATCAACAAATGCCGCGTACTCGTCTAGAACCTTCAACTCGCTCATACGACCCCCTTTCAATTGAGATCGCGTCGCCCAGCTGCGGGCCTGGTCGTGCTGAGAAAAGACAAACCTTTCCAACGGGAAGCAGAGCTCACCAAACGGCGCATACGCCCACGACCAGAACCAACCTCTACAGCGGGCTTGAAGCACCAAACGGCGATACGGCCATGCTGCCCGCAGCAAAAACTACGCGCGAGTATCCTGCGCCGGTTCAAGGTCACCGCGCAGTTTTTGGTGAAACTGGAGGCTCTACAAGAGCACTCGACGCCCTGCTTTGGTAGAGCGGAGCTTGCTCCGCTGCTCTTGGTGGAAAGCAGCGGAGCAAGTTCACGCGCTGCGCGCATGCCTTCGCTTCTCTCGGTCGGGTCTACAACGGCTCGCGTCGGTTCAGCCTTGCGCTCCGACTTGACCTTGTCGCTGACCTCACCTCGACGCAAGACTCTGCATGCTATGTTGCGCCTCGCTTCCACTCGTTCAGCAGCGTGCCGTTGATCCTCGCCCTTACCCTCGATCTCGACGACACGCTGTGGCCGATCGCGCCGGTGATCGAGCATGCCGAAGCCGCGTTGCAAGACTTCCTGCACACGCACGCCCCCTTGGTTGCGAAGCGCTGGCCAGTGGCGGAGATGCGCCGCCTGCGTGAGCGCATCGCGGCCGAGCATCCGCACCTGGCGCATGATT
>JANNSA010000571.1:0-3990 GCA_031402115.1 Hyphomicrobiaceae bacterium
TGAATGCACCCCGCTCATGTCCGAATAGCTCGCTTTCCATCAGCTCGGCGGGGAGCGCTGCGCAATTAACAGCCATGAACGGGCCGGCCGACTTGGGACGAAGCGCATGTAGATATCGGGCTATCACCTCTTTCCCGACGCCGGTCTCTCCCGTGATCAGCAGCGGCGCTCCGACCCTCGCAGCGCGCATGAGAAACACTTCTGCATCACGCATGGCTTTCGAAACGCCGAGAACGGGTTCCGCGCCGGCTTGGGCGGGCCCGAGGATCTGATGCAATCGATCGAGGAAGTCGTCCATCTCAAACGGCTTCGTCACGTAGTCATGCGCGCCCTCGCGCATCAGGCGAACCGCCTGCGCAATATCGCCAAAGCCTGTCACGAAAAGAAACGGACGCTGGCGACCAGACCTGCGAAACTCGTGGTAGACTTCCTCGCCTGACCCATCGGGCAGCCGAATATCGCAAATAACAGCTTCTGCAGTCGTTTGGTCGAATCCATGCTTTGCCTCCACGGCCGAGCGCCACCAAGTGACGGACGCGCCTTCGAGTTCAAGGCGTTGAACGAGCGACTCACCCATGATGGGATCGTCCTCGATCACGGCGAGCCTGCGGTTCTCAAGCAACATCTCGCAAGGCCTCCTGTTTATGCAGAGGTAGCCTGACGGCAATCTTTGTGCCGCCGGCGGCTCCGCTGCTCACCACCACGGTTCCCTTGTTCTCGCGAACGAGGCGATTGGTCATCCAAAGACCGAGTCCAGCACCACCTCCGATCGGTGCTGGAAGCCCATCGCGGCCTGAGAGAATTTCAACAGCCGCCGATGGCAATCCAGTCCCTTCATCCTCAACGATCAGCTCGAGTTGATGGTCATCAGCGATAGCTGAAACCCTAACAGTCGTACCGCGTGGGGACGCTTGGCATGCATTGAGCACGAGATTGAGTATGATCTGCCGCAAAGCGGATGCTGGAACCAGAAGTTGCCCTTTCAGATCGGTGTTCCACGAGAGCAGCACGCCGCGCCGCCGTGCTTCGGGGGCGATCAACAGTTCCAAATCATCTATATCTTCGGGCTTGAGCTTCCGGCCGTCCCGATCGGCCCGATAGATCATCAGGGCGGACCGCACCACATCGCGGATGCCCTTCAGACCGCGCTCGATCAAATCAAGGCTCTTGGCTCGCACGGCAGGCTCTGCGCCATGGCGCTTCAAGGTATCGATCGCGTTGAACAACCCTCCCAAGGGATTGTTGATTTCGTGCGCCATGCCAGTCGCCAAGCGCCCGAGGCTTGCGAGGCGCTCTTCCTCTGCCAACTGAGCGGCGACAGCCTGTCGCTCCAGCATCGCTTTGGCCAGAGCATTGTAGGCCCCGAAAGCACGCTGATATTCTGGACGGACACTGCCGATGATCGACTGTGGGATCGGCTGCACATTATCAGCACCACTTCGTTCCAGATGGTCGGTCAAAATACGAACCGGGCGCATCATGCGGCCAACGATAAACGAAGCAAGTGCCGCCAATGCCAGTGTAAGTAGCGCATTGGTTGCGATGAGTGTACGCAATACCTCGTTCCGCTCAGCGATTTGTGGCCCTACATCCACTTTCGCGTAGATGCTGCCGATAGGCCGTCCTTCATAGACAACGTGCCGCTTGCCGAATGCAACCTGAGAGCCTGTAGGAATCGAGATCAACAGATTGCCGGAAAATGCCTGACGGTAGTCGTCCGGTAACCGCGATTGAGATGGCACATGCAGAGCATTCGACGATGCGATCACCATCTCGTCTGAAGTCGTGACAACAGTCTCGGTTGGACGAAGCCCGGTCGGATGTCGCTGCGACCGATCAAGCACGTCGAAGACTTGCCAAACATCCTCCCGCACCATGGCGTCGACCAGAGCCAGAGAAAGACCTTCGAGGTAAACGTCCGAAAGCGCTTGGATGTGCCTCGTCTGGGTTTGATCGAGCCGCGTCAGAACACGTTCGGATGCGAAACCCGAGACGGCGATCATAAAGATCGCGACGACGAAAGGCACCCGCACGCTGATAGGTAACTTGAAATGCATCACTCTTGCACCTGCCGCACCAGCCGCATTTTTGTGGCGATGCCGTCGAACAGTGTGGTGGGCTCAACTCTGAATCCATCGAGACGCAACAGTGAAAGCACATTGCGGCCTTTGTCATCACTCGGCATGTCAACCAGGGCGCTTCGAATGACAGCCGTCGTTTGAGATCCTGCCTCGGCGGCAGGACAGGCGATTGGTGGAAAGCCAAGCCACTCTGATTTTGCGACAATCCTTGTCGATCGCACGAGTTCTGGCTCCGTTTCACGGAGGACTTCGTAGACATATCCGTCGACACTACCGCTCGAAGCGAGCCCTGCCGCCACCGCACGGATTACATTGCGATGTCCATACGTGAAGAAATTCTGGCGAAAGAAATCGGCTGGTGATGAGCCAAGTTCGACAAGTGCCGCGCGCGTGACCAAGAAACCAGAGTTGCTATCTGGATCGGAAAACGCGTGCACGCTGCCACGCAGGTCGGCTAGGTTTGCGGCCTTCAGGCCGGAATGAGCAATCAGGTACGACTGGTACAGGGTCTGTCCGTGCCACACCGGCACGGCAACGAGACTGAGTTCATTCCTATAAGCGACAAAGGGGTAGCCACAGATCCAAGCAGCATCGAGTTGGCGTGACACTAGGAGTGCAGTGATTTCCTGGTAAGTTCTTCTGCTGACGAGCTGAACGGCGCGCCCCGTCGCACGTTCCAGGTAGGTCTTGAGATCGTCGAGCAGCGCAAGATCGGACGTCAGGAAGACAGGTGTCAGCCCAAAGCGTATTGGCGAAGCGGTGATCTGAGCCAACACTCTGCTCGCTGGGCCTGCCAGAGTTGCAGACGACCCAACTAGGAATCCACGGCGACTAATCAGCCAGCCACGGCGCACTACGTCTCCTCCACAACCCGCCGCCTTTGGTGGCGAACTTTGAGGGGGCAATGTTAACAGATGCACCCGCTAACCGCCATGCTTCGTCGGCGCCAAAAGCAAGCGGCAACTTCAACTTGATCGAGAAGGAAGCCCTGGCTGGAAGAACAGCGGCGGATCGTGACGCTAATCCGCCTTTCTCCCAGGCGTGGCGGGGGTCGGTTCGATCTTCGGTCGCCATTGGATGTGCGGTCGCGCGCCAGATATTGGCGAGCATGATCACCCCCGCTGGCTGGCGAAGTTCACGTACTCGTCGATGATCCTCTGCTGTTGACGTTCGGGTTCGGTGGCGGCACGGCCGCTTCGGCTCATAATCGGCGCGCTGCCAGTATGAAGATCTCGCGTTCGGGACACGCCGATGCGAATGCGAGTTTCACACGCCTGACACTGATCGAGATGAGAGCGCCGATCTTGAGCAGCTTCAGCCGGATGGTGCCGCAGGTGGCAGTCGCGAGCTTCGTGCCGACAAGCCCGATGCGGCGCACGGCACACATCAGCACGTAGGCGAACGACGACAGCCAGAGGCGCAGCTGGTTGGCGCGCATGGTGGGCGCAGGCGTCCGGTCGGCGAACAGATCGCCCTGGCATTCGTTCAGCCGGTTCTCCATCTCGCCGCGCTGGCAGTAAACGTCCTTGTAGAGGAAGCGGGTCGGTCCGCGTGCAGCGTGAACGTTCGTGACGATAAAGCGTGGATTGGCGGCGCCATTGGTCCACTCGGCCTTGCCGATCACGCGCCGCTTGGACCTCTAGCTTTTGCGCGTGCGATATTCAAAGTCGGCGAAGACGCACGCCGGCTGCCCGGTCCGCTTGGCACGGCGCTTGGCCTTTCGCAACTTGGGGAAAAGCTTGGCGACCAGCCGGTTGTTGCCTGCAAGCTCGAGCACGTACTGCACGTTGTTGGCCTCGCTACCCAAGTCATCAGATCATCGCGGCAGAAGCCGCTGTCGGCGCGGATCACGATGGTTGTTCTCGGCCAGCGTGCACGGATCTGGCCGACGATGCGCGCCACCCCGCCG
>JANNSA010000572.1:0-3952 GCA_031402115.1 Hyphomicrobiaceae bacterium
CGCGCACCGGCTGCTTGGTGATTTGCCCCTCGTGCGCAAAGGCATCATCGGGCAAGCCACACGCACGCGACAGCCCGTTGCCTCCAGCGGCCTTGATCGCGACGACCACAGGTGCCGCAACGTCTGAAAACGCGTCATCGACCGCTGCCAATTGGCGAACCCGTTCGTTCGGGCCGCCGAGTGCTTCCATGACCCAAAGGGTCGACGCGCCAAAACCTTGCGTAACCAACCATGCGGTTAGTGCCCCAACAGCTGGGCCATCGCGCATGAGACAGATGAGCTTTTGCCGAGGTGACAGGTGCGTTACGAGCGTTTCAAAGGGCGCTGCATGCAAGCCCAAGCAGACGGTGTCTTCCAAACGCCAACCCAGCCTCGCTGCGGCAAAGGAAAACGTAGACGGGGCTGGTACCGCCAGCCATTCGTCGTCTGCGAGTGCGGCTGCCAAGAGAGAGCCGACCCCAAACCAGAATGGGTCGCCCGATGCCAGAACAACCACCTTGCGTCCGCGGTGCGCGACGACTGGATCGATGGAAAATGGCACCGGCCAAACCTGCCCGCGAGCCCCCACGTTGACCAAGTTCAAATGGCGTGGGCCACCAAAGACAAGCTCCGCGCTTGACAAGGCGTTGCGACCTGCCAGTGACAGGCTTGCAACGCCATCCTCGCCAATCCCGATAATGTGCAGCCACGGATCACCCACCATGCGCGTCCTTCTGCTGGGCGGCACAACTCAAGCAAGCCAGTTGGCCCGTGCCCTCGCTGGGGAGGGGATCGCGGGCGTGTTCTCTTATGCGGGGCGGACGGCCGCTCCGATCATCCAACCGCTGCCCACACGGGTGGGGGGGTTCGGCGGTGTCAACGGCCTTGTGGCCTATCTCGCGACCGAAGAGATCACCCATGTGATCGATGCGACGCATCCGTTTGCAGCCCAAATGAGTGGCAACGCGGTCATGGCCTGCACACAGGCCCGAACGCCGCTGATTGCTTTTGAGTGGCCGGCTTGGAAGCGAGCACCCGGGGATAATTGGTCGTGCGTGCCCGACACGGATGGGGCAGTCGCGGCATTGCCGGACGATCCCGCCCGCGTCTTTCTTGCCATCGGGAAACAGACGCTCGCGCCCTTCGCCGCCAAACCCCAGCATTTCTATCTGCTTCGGATTATCGATGCACCCCAAGCGCCGCTGCCGCTGCCCAACACCGAAGTGATCGTCGGGCGCGGTCCGTTCACGATGGAAAGCGACATGGTCCTTCTGAAGCACCACCGCATTACGCATATCGTCGCCAAGAATGCCGGCGGCAATGGTGCGCGGGCCAAGCTCGATGCGGCCCGCGCGCTTCAATTGCCGGTCATTCTCATCGACCGCCCGGCCGTTCCAGACCGGGAGACGGCCAACTCTGTAAATGGCGTTATGACTTGGCTGCGTCATTCAGCCCACCTCGGCGTATAAACGAACCGGCCCGCCATCCGTGTTGTCGAGCTGCCGACGAGTACCACCGTTCGCATGTCAGCCATTTCGGGTCGCGCGCCCCTGAGCGTAACCGTTTCAATGTGCTCGTTATCCGTCGAAACGGCGCGGGCAAAAGTGATCAATCGCCCGGGCTCGCAAACGCTGCGCAAAACATCAAGTACTTGGCCAAACTGGTGGGGGCGGGCGGTCGAACGCGGGTTGTACAACGCCATCGCAAAGTCGGCTTGCGCGGCCAGTCGCACCCTCTGCTTCACCCTGTCCCAGGACTTGAGATTGTCACTCAGATTGATCGCGCAAAAATCATGGCCAAGTGGAGCACCCGCGCGCGCAGCGGCCGCCAGCATCGCCGTAATACCCGGAAGCACCTCAATGTCGAGTGCATGAAATTCCGGCGCAGATTCCAGTGCTTCGAACACGGCGGAGGCCATCGCAAATACGCCTGGATCGCCCGATGATACAACGACGACATGCCGGCCGGCTGCCGTCATCTCCAACGCATGACGGGCGCGCTCCAGCTCAACCCGGTTATCAGATGCATGCATCACCAAGCCATCTCGGGCCGCCACGCGCGACACGTAGGGGCCATAGCCGACGATATCGGTTGCACGCGCCAGGGCCGCCGCGACCTGTGGTGTGACCAGTGCAACCCCACCCGGGCCGAGCCCAGCGATAACCAAAGTTCCGCTCATTCTTCGGCCCTCGGCCGGCGTCCATGGCCGTGCACCAGAACCGTCGCAAAGTAAGGGCAATCTGAGACTTCTGTTTCAGCCAAGCGCAGGATGCGTTGCCCCTGCATGGTTCCCCGTTCGACGAGCCATGCATCGTGCAGCCGGTTGGCGCGCTCAAGGGCGCGGCGCACTTTTGGCAAGTTGCGCCCGGTTTTCATGATCACCAAAGCGTCGGCCATCGTCATGTGGCGCTGCAGGTCGTCTTCCGGCAACGTTCCCATCAGCACGATCAAAACGTCGTCGCCCCATGTCATGGGAATACCTGTCGCGTTCCAACAGCCGGTCATCCCGGTAATCCCCGGCACGATTTCCAAAACGGTTTGTTCTTGCAACCGCGCATGGAGATGCATGAATGAACCGTAGAAAAGCGGGTCGCCCTCACACAACACCACGACGTCGTCAGTTTTTGCCAATCGCGCGAGACGTTCTGCCCAGTCGTCATAGAATGATGCCAGGATCTGGTTGTAAGCGGCGCTTTCAAAATGGACCTCGGTCGTAACCGGATACTCCATCGCATATTCTTGAACGTCGGCCGCCAGCATGCCTTGAACGATGCGGCGCGCTTGTCCGGCGCGACCAGCTTTGCGAAAATAGGCAACGTGACGCGCCGAGCGTATAAGTCGGTCGGATCGGACGCTGATCAAATCGGGGTCACCCGGTCCCAGGCCAGTGCAGATTATTTTACCCATATCGCTCAGCCCGCGGCTTACTCCTTCCGGCTTGCCAGCGCATTCACGGCGGCAACGGCAATGGCTGATCCCCCGAGGCGTCCACTGACGATCAATGCTGGCGCGGGCAGAGCTGCCATCAAGGCATCCTTGGATTCAGCGGCTCCCACAAAACCGACAGGGCAGCCGATGATGGCCGCAGGCCTGGGACAGGATGGATCTTCCAGCATGTTCAATAGGTGAAACAACGCCGTCGGCGCATTGCCGATTGCGACCAGTGCGCCGGCTAGGTGGGGCCGCCACAGTTCGAGTGCTGCCGCCGAGCGGGTGTTGCCCATGTCGCGCGCAAGCTCAGGCACGCGCGCGTCTTGCAGCGTGCAGATCACGGCATTGTCTGCAGGTAGACGCGTTCGGGTTATGCCCTCGCTGACCATGCGGGCATCGCAGAGAATAGGCGCGCCACCCTCAAGGGCACCGCGCGCTGCCACAGCCATCCCTGGGCTCATGTGAACGAACGTCGCCAATTCGATCATGCCAGCGGCATGAATCATTCGAACCGCGACAACTTCTTCTTCAGGTGGAAAGCGCGCAAGGTTTGCCTCTGCACGGATCATGGCGAATGATCGCAGATAAATCGCATCGCCATTCATTTCATAGCTATGGGGCATCAGAGCACCCCCTTCAGCAGGGCAGGACGAGCAGCCAACACCTCGGCGTCGAGGCCAACGCGTCGCGGCGTGCCGCCTGCCCGGCCCCCATGCACGACATCAAATCCATTAGGTTGAGCCGTTAAGGTTATGTCAGCTGGGCCTGGATGCGCGCACCCTTTGGCGCAACCCGACACATGCAATAATGCCTGCGCTGGCAGATGAGACGCCAGTCTCCGGGCAAGGTCTCGCGTTGGCTGGTGGGCCTGGAGACAGGCTGGCCTTCCACTGCAGGCCGTAACGCGCAGCATCGGATCGGAAACCTCGCTTATCAGACCGTGGATCTGCGGTGCGGAATGTGTGCCTTCGATTAGCAGCATCCGCCACGGCGTTGCCCGCAAGGCCCCATGCTGCGCGAGCGCCATCAAGGTGTCGGCCTG
>JANNSA010000573.1:0-2324 GCA_031402115.1 Hyphomicrobiaceae bacterium
CTGAGCCGGTCATCGCCGTCGAGCTGGCCGATGAGGTCGGCTAGATCAGCGTCGGCCAATGCAACAACGCGCGGCTTCAAGGTCGCTAGGGCAGCTGGGTTTTTTGCCGCCGACACGTCATGCGCAAGCATGCCATTGGCCAACTCGGGCGCGCGATCGTCGGCGTTGATTGTGACTTCCAGCATAGGCAGATTCTCAAGTTCAGACTGATGCAGAGTGATCACAGTCTGTGCGCTGATTCGTGTTATCCATCAGTCTGGTCGCTGCCACACCCTATCGCAAATGCGGTAGCCGCATTATTTCACATTTTACTCTCAACTTGTTGACTTTGAATAAATTTAATTCCCGGCAAACTACGATCCATTAAGCCATTTGCGTGGGTCAATGCGGTTGTGAACGTGCATGCCAAGGAAGTGATGATGAACCCGCCAATGCTCAGTGTTTCAGTTTGTCAGACGCGGCTTGTCCAGCGGTCAGCAATGCTCTTGGTGCTGGCAACATTGCTTGGCATCACCAGCGGCGCAAGCGCGGCCGCGACCTGCGCCAGTCCGCAGGCGCTCGGTGTTGCCCGGGAAGTTGTCCTCGATACGACCGCGGGCCAACTGTATGGCAACGGTGAATACACCGCGAATGCCGATCTGCTGCAGGACAAGGAAGTTGTCCTGACCTTTGATGATGGGCCGCTGCCGGAAACAACGCGCCAGATTCTCACGGCGCTTGAGGCTGAGTGCACCAAGGCGACATTCTTCGTCGTTGGCCGCATGGCGCTCGCTTATCAGACCACGCTGCGCGATATCGACCGACGCGGGCATACGATCGCCAATCACACTTGGTCGCATGCCTTTGCCAGCCGACTGAGTCCGCTGCGGGCGCGCGAAGAAATCGAGCGCGGCGTCAGCATGGTGTCAGCCGTGTTGGGCAAGCCGCCAGCGCCGTTCTTCCGGTTCCCGTTTCTCGACGATCCAATTGAGATGATCAACTACCTGAAAGGCCGCAATTTCGGCATCTTCTCGATCGACGTCGATAGCTACGACACGCACGGTCTGACGGTCACCAGCGAGAAGATCATCTCCAAAACCATCAATGAACTGAAAACCAAGGGTAAAGGCATCGTGCTGCTGCATGATATCAAGCGTCAGACGGCGGAGGCGGTGCCTGAACTGCTGCGGCAATTGCGCGAGAATGGCTTCAAGATCGTGCACTTGCGGCCGCGGGCTGTTGCAACGACGGTCGCCGTGACGGATGCCGAAGCCCACGTCCTGTTGGCGCGGGTCAATGCCGACATACTGGCCAGTCGTGGCGTTCCTGACGGCGTCATCGCCGCCAAGAGTGCAATGGCTGCCGTGCGCCGCATACCAGACCAGGGAATCGTCGACAGCGCGGTGCAGCTTGCCGTATTGCAGCCTGGCACCGGTACAGGAGTATCGCCTCGCTACGCTAACTCAGCCGCCGGCTTCGCCAAGAAACCGGCGCTGGTTCGGTTCGCCCTACGTGGCGCTCCAAACACGGCTGATGACGCGGTTGTTGCGACCAAGAAACCGCTAAAGGATGTTGTGGAAGAGTCGACGGGCAAGGCTACGTCCGCAACGCCGGTCGCCGCCAAACCGGCTACTGCCAACTCTGAATCCGCCAAGTCTGAAGTGGCGAAGTCCGAGCCAGTTAAGCCTGAGTCAGCTGAAGCCGCGATTGTGGAGACTGAAGTGGCCGCCGCAAAAGCCGGGGCCGCCAGGATTGCTGCAGCGGAGCTTGCCAGTACGGCCGATGCGCGGGCAGCACGCTTAGCCAGGGCCGAGCAGGCTGAGCGCGACGAGCGCACGGACAATGCGGCACGCGCCGAGCGATTGGCGAGAGCTGAACGCACGCAGGACGCCGAGCGCCGCAGGGCCCGGTCGGAAGAGCAGTCCCAGCAAGCCAGGATCGCCGATCGCGAAAAAGCCGCGCAGGCTGACCGGATTGCAACGCAGCGGGCCAAGCAGGCGCGGATCGTCGCACAAGCCGAGGCCGACGCCGAGCGTCAGGCGGACAAGGAAGCTGAGCGCGTCCGGGTTCGCCGCGCCGAAGCCAAAAAGAAAGAGTCGGTGCGGGTTGCCGCGATCGCGACGGCGTCCAAGCCCAAGGTCGTCCGGGTAGCGGTCAAGCCCAAGCCGGTGGTCACTTACTTGATTCCCAAGCGTGCAAACGCTGCGGAATTGGTTGCGGCCAGGATGAAGCGCTGAGGGCTGGCGAAGTGCCCTGTGGCCCCCGCTGACTTCGGCAATTCCGATAGAGTGGTGCGGCCAACAGGACTCGAACCTGCACGGGTTGCCCCGCTAGCACCTCAAGCT
>JANNSA010000574.1:0-4256 GCA_031402115.1 Hyphomicrobiaceae bacterium
GGGTCGAAGCGCCGAATACACTGGGCATGAGCCAGTTTGCCGACGGCGGCCTGCTCGGCTCCAAGCCCTACGCGGCGAGCGGCAACTACATCAACAAGATGTCGAACCATTGCAAAGGTTGCCGCTACGATGTGAAGCTCAAGACCGGCTCTGGCGCCTGTCCGTTCAACGCGCTGTATTGGGATTTCCTCGCCCGCAACCGCGGCAAGCTCGGCGCCAATCATCGCCTGGCGCAGACCTACGCCAGCTGGGACAAGATGGCTGCCGAACAGCGCGCCGGTCTGCGCGCCAGTGCCGCTACTTTCCTGACCCGGCTCGACGCCGGTGAGCGGGTGTGACGGCTTGGCGCTGAGCCTGCCCGCAACGCCAGTTCACCCTTCCCTAACCACGTCCTTTAGACCGCGCTTAAGCCGCCGTGGCCATAGTGGTGTCAAAACGAGACGCGGGAGGCGACGTTCCTTCCGCCCGGTGTGGTGGAGTGCGGGCAATGGCAGCGCGGCAAGCGCAATCAGGGACGGCGCCTGACCTGGCGGCGATGCAGCCGCACGGGTCCGCGTCGCCATTGGCCAATGCCGATAGTCCACCATCGTTCGCTCAACGTTTGCATCTGCTGTGGCAGCGGCTTGGCCGGCATGACCTGATGATCACGTTGCCAGCCGGGCTGATGTGCCTGCTGGCTGGTCTCGCCATGCTACCCAAGCCTTTTGGCGCGTCCCATGTGTTGGTGGCTCTGGGCGCGGCGATCGTCATCATCGGCACCTTGATTACAGCGGCGCGGCCACGCCTGGCCTTGACGAAAGCGCCGGCCGACATGGCGCGCATCCAGCGGCTTGGCGACCGGCTGGAGCGCGGCATTGAATCGCTCAAGGACATGCAATGGGAGCTGCGCGAGAACGAGGCTCGCTATCGCGACCTGCTCGACAGCCAACAGGACGTGATCCTGCGCACCGACGCGCAAGGCCGGCTGCTGTTCGTGAACCAAGCCTTCTGCCGCGCCTTTGGCGTGGAATCCAGCCATATGCTTGGTCGCATCTTCAAGCCGGTCAAGCTGGCTGGTGACACCCCTGAGCCGTTGCCAGCCAAGGGCCGTGATCGCCGCCGATCCTACGTGCAGCAGATTGAAACGGCACAAGGTCCGCGCTGGTTCGCTTGGGAGGACTACGCTGTCGCCAGCCATGACACGCGCGATCCCGACGATGCTGAAGCGGCAACAACGGAACCAGTTGCCGCCGAAATGCAGAGCGTCGGCCGCGACGTGACCGAGCAGCGCGAAGCCGAACAAGCCCTGCAGGAGGCGCGCGACCAAGCCGAAGCCGCCAACCGTGCCAAATCACGGTTCCTGGCCACCATGAGCCATGAAATCCGCACGCCGATGAACGGCATCATGGGCATGACCAACCTCATTCTTGACACCAAACTCGACGCCGAGCAGGGCGGCTATGCGCGGTTGATCAAACAATCTGCCAAGACGCTGCTGTCGCTGATTGATGAAATCCTCGACTTCTCCAAGATCGAGGCTGGCCGGCTCGACATCGCCGTGGCGCCGTTCGCGCTCGATGAAATGGTGCAGGGCGTCATTGAACTGCTGGCGGCACGTGCCCACGACAAGGCGCTGCAGATCGGCTGGGCGATCGATCCGGAGCTGCCCCGTATTGTCGATGGCGATGAGCTGCGCTTGCGCCAGATCCTTACCAACCTGATTGGCAACGCCATCAAGTTCACCGATCGTGGCGGCGTCAGCGTTGACGTCACCGGGCGTGTGACGGGGTCACGGATCGCCCTGTCGATCGCCGTCACCGATACGGGCATAGGCCTGGACGCGGCAGCCATGGCCGCAGTTTTCGGCGAGTTCGTGCAAGCCGACGCCACTTTGGCCCGGCGCTTCGGCGGCACCGGCCTTGGGCTGGCAATTTCCCGGCGGCTGGCCAATGCGATGCACGGCGATGTCAGCGTCGTCAGCACGCCAGGCGCCGGCGCCACCTTTACCCTGATCGTCGACCTCGGCGTCAGCGGCGACGATGAAAAGCGCATCGCGGCTGCCGCCTCGCGAGGTCAGGCGCAGTCAATCCTGATCTGTTCGTCACGGACGATGGAAGCCAGCATGCTGGCGCGCGTCCTGAAATCGGCTGGACACACCGTGACCATGCGCGATTGCTTGACACTGGCATCCGATGCCTTCGACACGATCGTGCTCGACAGCAGCCTGGGCATCGCCTTGACGCGCACGGTGATCGAACATCAGCGCCTGACCAAGCCAGCTTGCCGCTGTCTGGTGATGATCGATCCAGGCGAGCGCGATCAGCTGGCGGCGTTCCGGGGCACCGGCGTTGACAGCTATCTGGTGCGGCCGGTGCGGCCAGCGTCGCTGCTGGCACAGTTGCTGGGCCAGACGCCAAGCCTTGGAACCCACGAGTTACCGCGCTTCAGCAAGCCGCACCAAGCGGTAGACCAGCGGCCTCGCCCGAAAACGTTGCGCGTCTTGCTGGCCGAAGACAATGACATCAACGCTCTGTTAGCGGACCGGCTACTGACCCAGCGCGGCGCTCATGTCACCCGGGTTACGAATGGCAGCGCCGCCGTTGCCGCCTGGCGTAGCGGTATCACGGCCGAGGCTGGCGCCTTCAATCTGATCTTGATGGACGTGCAGATGCCGCTGATGGACGGCTTGACTGCCAGCCAGACAATCCGCACCGCCGAAACTGACGGCAACCATATCGTGATTGTTGCGCTGACTGCCAATGCCTTTGCCGAGGATCGCAAGAAATGTTTGGCGGCAGGGATGGACGACTACCTGGCCAAACCCTTCGAGCGCGAAGAACTCGACGAGATGCTTGACCGTTGGTTCGCGCCGGCGCCACCCAACGGCGCCGCAGAACTGATCGGCCGACTGATCGCCTGACACAATCTGTCACGGATTGTGATTGGCGCATGCTCGACTCACTTGTGGCTAAGCTGTGGATAACCGGCTACGTTTGCAACCGTGATCGGCGGGGAAAAGGCACCGGAAGCGGGGCTGCCGATGAGTTTGTATGACACTATCGCCGTGTCGCATCGCGGGCAGTGCTTTGCTTTGCTGGCCCGGCGATTCCGGATCGATGAAGGCCAAGTTGCCGACGTCGTGTATGCGCTGCTGCGTGAATTGACAGTCTCGCTCGATGTGGCGATAGCCGATCGCGGACGGCTGACCTTATTCCTGAAGGACCTGGGTCGGGGTGATTACCTGCGCCTGTTGATCGACGACAGCGTGTTCGCTGATCAGGGTCTGCGTGATCGCGGCCTGCGCATTGTCGCCGGGCTCGGCGCCATCCGCCCGCTCGACATGGACGACATTGACGACCGTGCGCAGGGCACCGGTGTCAACCCGGCGACAGTGCGCCAGATGCTGCCCTTCGTGACCATGTTGATGATGGCGGCGGTGCGACACAAGGCAGAGCGGCCGTTGCGGCACTTGCTCGCCGCCAAGCGCGGTGATCGCGCCGCGACCCGTCCTAGCGATCCGTTCATGACCTTGGCGCAGGGCCTGAACCAGCCAGAGCCAGCTCGCATCGCCCGCCCGCCAGTGCGCTTAGTTGACGCCTTGTTCGGACGCGGATCGCGCCCGCTCAAGCCCGTTGCGCAAGCGGCGGAGTAGAGACAAGCGACCTCTAAATGCACCGTCTTGAAGATCAGAGAACGGCGAAAACATTGTCGGGTGCGAAAGGCCTTCTTCAGGCCGTGTCGCACCCAAACGAGCCTCGGCGTCAGCCTCTGGTGCGATACGGCGAAGACGCCTTTCGCACGCTACGCTTTGGCACTACCCCGAACTGCCACCTCATTGACTACGTTCAATCGCCTTATCCGCCTTCGCCTTCGGCCCGCCATGCGTCAGCGCCTTCAGCAGGCCGCCGGCGAGTTCGCGCAGGCGGATGGGTGGGGCGGCGATGTAGGGCAGCGGCCGGCACAGGTCGATGGCGGCGATGCCGATGCGCGCTGTCAGGGCGCCATTGAAGATGCCCTCGCCAGCGCGCGCCGACAGCCGCTTGATGACGCCCTGGCCGATGAATTGGCTGAGCAGGTCGTCGGTCAGGGCAATGCCGCCAGTCGCCACGAGGTGCCCAAGCACACGGCCCGCCAGCCGGAACAGACCAACGCTGCCCGGCCGGCCGCCATAGAGCGTAGCAACGCGGCGCAGCATACGCAGGTTCTCGTACAGCACGAACACCATGTCGACGACGATGAACGGCGTGATCGCCGTCACCACCGCCACGCGCCGGGCC
>JANNSA010000575.1:0-7642 GCA_031402115.1 Hyphomicrobiaceae bacterium
TGAAAGCAGGCTATGCAGAAGTGGCAAAGCGGCTAGGCAATATTGATGTGCTTTGCGCCAATGCTGGTATCTTCCCTCCTGCCAAACTGGAAGACATGACCGAGGCGACGTGGGACGAGGTTGCCAACACCAACATGAAGGGCACCTTCCTGTCAGTGCAGGCGGCTATTCCCTATCTGAAATCTTCGGATCAGGGCCGCATTGTCATTACCTCTTCGATCACCGGACCCGTGACCGGCATTCCCGGCTTGACCCATTACGCTGCCAGCAAGGCCGGGCAGTTAGGCTTCATGCGCACCGCCTGTTTAGAACTTGCCAAATACGGCATCACCGTCAACGCCGTGATGCCGGGCAATATCATCACCGAGGGTCTGCTGGGCATGGGCCCCGAGTATTACGCCTCAATGCTGGCGTCGGTGCCGCTAAAGAGGCTGGGGACAGTGGCAGATATCGGTCATGCGGCGCTCTATTTTGCGTCCAAAGAGGCTGCCTATGTGACGGGCCAAACCATCATCGTTGATGGTGGTCAGATCCTGCCAGAAAGCCTTGATGCGCTTGCATAAGCACAAAGATTGGCCCCGGCGCGGCAAGCGTCGGGGACAAGAGCAAGGGAGGCCCATGGAAGCGATGGGTTTTTCCCGTTGGGAACAATCCCATCTCGTGCACAAATCAGCATGTTTGGAGGCGCCGATCCCGACTTATAACACTCAAGACCACCGACGACGCTATCAGCCCAATGCGAATCAGTCTCCGTTTGGCCAAATCCGCCCATGTCAGGCTGCACAGCGTTGACGCCACTCGGCGAGAGCAGCGGCGCGGTTGATCTTGAAAATGTCCCGGCCGAAGAGGTTGCGTTCCTGGTTGAAGTGGTTGTGCACCGGGGCGTGGACGGAGGCGAACTTCTGCAACGTTTGCGTGCGCCGAAACCGCAACATCGCCCGCTCTCGTCGTCGGAATGGCAAGTGCGAGTTCTCTGCTCGATTGTTCAACCAGCGACCGGTCTCCTGCCGATCGGCGGCGCCAAGCTCTTTCAGGGCAGCCCGCTAGAATCGCAGTTTGTCCGTGACGAACTTTTCGAAACTTAGGAAAATTAGAGGAAAATTAGGGACAGTGTACTATTCTCCCGTCGCGATGGCGCACTACACCGCCGTCTCGGCTTAGGCCAACTGCCCCTATCCCCCTCACTCCACCGCCTTGCATCCTGCGCTTGCGCGGCTGCGCAGGGGAACCTTGCCCGGATTTTGGTTCCTGGATTTCCGCAGCCTTCTCTTCTGCATGCCCGAGGCATCGTCCGAGCTTCCCGGGCTAAACGGTATACTGTCCCTGATTGCTGACCGGGCTAAACGGTATACTGTCCCTTATTGCTGACATTAACAATTGCTGGCCAGCCGGCCACGGGAGGCGTATTCGTAGTCAGACCTACGTATATGCTGTGTTGGGCTGTGATCGCCCAAAGGCAGGCAGCGGGTTCCTGCGCAGCGCGTTCCAATGGAGCAACGCATGACCCAGTCGATGCAGTCCGCGAGTACGGCAGAGGTGAAGGCTTTTGCCAGCCCGGATGCGGTTCGCGAGTTTCCCAAGGGCCGGCTTGACCTGCTGACCATCGGCGGCGCCACCATCGGGCGCGGGGTGTTTGAGCCGGGCTGGCGCTGGTCAACGTCAGTGCAGCCGCTGGTCAACACCAAAAGCTGCGAGGCACCGCACTTCCAATACCACCTCTCCGGCGTGTTGCGCATCCGCATGGACGACGGCAGCGAGTTTGACTGCAAGCCCGGCGATGTCTCGCTGCTGCCGTCGGGCCACGACGCCTGGGTGGTCGGCGACGAGCCGGTGGTGGTGGTCGATTTCCAAGGCATGATCGACTACGCGCGAACCGGCCATGCCCACACCTGAACCTGGAGACCCGCCATGGCGCAGGACCTCGCCAACATCATCACCATGCTGCATCGCTCGGCCGATGCCGGTGTCGCCACGGCAATTGAAGCGCTGATCGCTGACCCGGTGGAGCGGCGGCTGAACCGCATCAACGCCCTCGACTTCGCCAGGGTTAACGGCCTGGACGAGACGCTGACCATCGGCGGCTTCCTGCATGCCACCCGGCTCGGCCTGTTCGAGATGTCGTGGAACGTGCTCTGTCCGGGGTGCGGCGGCGTGCTGGCGGCGGGGACCACCCTGAAGACGGTCAACCGCGACGAGTTCAATTGCGCCCTGTGTGCGGCCGGCTACGAGGCGACGCTGGATGAGATGGTGGAGGTCACCTTCACCGTCAGCCCCCGCGTGCGCACTATCGCCGCGCACGACCCCGACCGGTTGCCGTTCGCGGAGTATTTTCGCCAGAGTTTCTGGGGTTCCGGAATCGATCTGCCGGAAGAATTCGAGCACCGGCTGGACGACATGACGCTGGAGCGGCTGGAACTGCCGGCCAAGGAGCGCGCCATCGTCTCGCTCACGCCCGGTCCGCAGTTTCTCATCGTGTTCGATCCGGTGACGCATGCGGCCCAGTTCCTCGACGTCAAAGGCGAGCCGACGCGCGAACGGCAGTCCGTCAGCATCGTGCTGGACGAGATGCTGAAGCAGAACGACACCATCGCACTGCGTCCGGGGCCGCTGCGCCTGACCATCGAAAACCGCACGGAGCGGCGCACCTTGCCGGGCGTGTGGATTGCCGAGGACGCGCTGCATGATTTGCTCGGCCGGCGAAAACCGTTCCTCACCGCCAAGCGGATGCTCAGCCACCAGACGTTTCGCGATTTCTACCGCACGGGGGTGCTCGGCGTCGATCAGCGGCTGAAAATCACCTCCATGACCTTCATGTTTACCGACCTGAAGGGTTCCACTCAGCTGTATGACCGCGTCGGCGACCTCGCCGCCTTCGAGCTGGTGCTGGCGCATTTTCGTGTGCTGGAACAGATCGTCGCCCGGCACGCCGGGGCCGTCGTCAAAACCATCGGCGATGCGGTGATGGCGACCTTCCCGACGCCGCAGGATGCGCTGTCGGCGGCGCTCAGCATGCGCGAGGCGATGCGCCAGTTCAATGCCGAGCACGGCGGCGCCGACGATAACCTGCTGCTGAAAATCGGCCTGCACGAGGGGCCGTGCCTGGCCGTGACGCTCAACGACCGTCAGGACTATTTTGGCCAAACCGTCAACGTCGCCTCCCGCGTGCACGCCCTGGTGGAAGCCCAGGAAATCATCGTCACCGGCGGCGTTGTCGCCGGCGCCGCCCGCGTGCTCGACGACCACCGGATCGCGCCGGTCAAGCGCGAGCACCAGCTGCGCGGCCTCAAGGATACGACGAGCTTGTACATTCTTCCGTGAGCCCCCATCGGGCGCCGGTGTCTGGCAGGTCTTCGGGCCTGACACCTTCCACCCATCAGTTTGTCCAGACCGGCCAGACTCACCAGGAGAGAGCAAATGAGTAGGTGGTTGCCATTGCTTGGATCGCTTGTGTTGGGTCACGTGGCCTTGAGCACCACGGCGGTTGCACAAGAACAAGAATACTTCTTAGTCGCAAAACACAGCGGTAAATGTCTCCACCAGCATGGCGCAACATTTGGCGACGACGACCCAATAACGCAGTGGGATTGTGTCAACGAGCCCAACGTCCGGCTGAAGAAAATTGATCGTGGCGATGGGCGGTTTTGGCTGAAGTTCGTGCACAGCGACAAATGCGTGCATGTGAATATGAGTTCGTATTTAGACAACGTCGGATCCCTAACGCAGTGGACTTGCATCGATCAAAATAATCTTCATTGGCGGGAGGTTGCTGCGAGCGACGGGTATTCCTATTTCAGTTCTCTCGTCGCCGACTGCATAGGCGTCCGTCGCGGCAGCGCCGACAATGGGGCGATAATTAAGATCTACCCGTGCATCGACGAACCCAGCGTTCAGTGGAAACTCGTCCCCGCGAAGTAGGCTGCTGCCGGACAAAACGGTTTCACGCCCAACGAGCGGTTATCCGCGGGCCTCGGTCTGCAAGCACCCCGGTGGCTGGCACGTGTTCGTGCCTGACACCGCGTCACGGGCGCCGCCAGTGCGGAAGCGGGAAAACGCCCGGTCAAGCGGTGCGTGCTGCGCCGCCTTCCATTGCTGAGTGATATGATTTCATCAATGCGAGCGCTTACCCGCTTCCGCGCTGACGGTGCCTGTGGCGGGCGCGCGCCGCGCGCCCCTACTTGGCAAGCGCAGCGGTCCATTCGGCGCGCACGTCCGGGTCAGTCTCGGCGGCGGCCCGCGTCGGGGCCTCGCTCGAGGCGCGGGCCGGTGCCAGCCGTGCCAGCGCCCAGACGGCCATGCCGCGCACCAAGGGCGAGGCGTCGCCCAGCAATGCAAGCAGCTGCGGCACCAGGGCGGCGTCGCTAGAATTGCCGGCGGCGATGCACACGTTGCGCAAAAACCGGTCGCGTCCGGTGCGCTTTACGGGCGTGCCACCGAAGCGGACGCGGAAGGCGGAATCGTCCAGCCCGAGCAGATCCGCCAGCCGGTCCGGCGCGGCCGTCAGCGGCGGCGTTCGCGCGAACTTGTTCCACGGGCACACCGCTAGGCAATCGTCGCAACCGAACACGCGATTGCCCATTGGCGCGCGGAACTCCGGGGCGATGGGGCCCATGGGAAAATTAGGGGAAAATCAGGGACAGTGTACTATTCTCCCGTCGCGACGGCGCACTACACCGCCGTCTCGGCTTAGGCCAACTGCCCCCATCCCCCTCACTCCACCGCCTTGCATCCTGCGCTTGCGCGGCTGCGCAGGGGAACCTTGCCCGGATTTTGGTTCCTGGATTTCCGCAGCCTTCTCTTCTGCATGCCCGAGCATCGTCCGAGCTTCCCGGGCTAAACGGTATACTGTCCCTGATTGCCTGATTACCTGATTACCTGATTGTCGAGCCGGCGTTGATGCACATCAAGCGCGGCTCGCATGCGCTCCCCCGCCAGAGTTCAGCGGCATCCGGTGACTGTGGATGGGTTGCTGCGGAACGCCGTCTCGGTGCGGCACTGACGCTGGCCGCCGACGGTGCTGCAGCTCTCGACGCCGACGGCCAGCGGGAAGTCAATGGTGATCGGGCTGCCGAAGCACGCGCGGGCGCCGCCGGTGGCGACGCGGGGCGGAGGCGCTGGTCGCGATGCTAATGTCGTCGCCTTCCGGCAGGTGTCCGACACGCGGGCGATGTAGCCATTGCCGCCCGAGAACTCTATGCTGTAGCCGCCGGGAATGCGGTTCCACGCCCCTTCCAGATTTGAACCGGTCTCGGTCGCGCCGCCGTTCTTGAAGATGGCGATTTCCACGGGGTCGGAGCGCAGGGGTCCGCCCTCCAGCCCAAAGGCCAGCCGCGAGTAGCTGAACACCGCCTCCACGCTCGTGTCCTCGGAGGCGGCTGGCGGCGTGCCTTCAATCTCCAGCTCGCCATAAGCCTCGCGCTCCATCATTTCCACAACCGCGTTGATGGCGATTTCGGTGCGCTGGTCGTCCTTCAACGCGGTCGGCACCACGACATAGCCGCGCTGCACGAAATTGTCGGACCGCTTGGCTACAGCGAACCAGCCAACCTGCGGCCCCTCGGCGGTCTGGAACTCCACCACGGTCGCCAGCATAGTGCCCTTCTCGCCAAACACCGCGAGCGCGGTGTCCAACGCCGGTACGGTAGCACCGGTCCATTGCTGGATAGTGGCGCGTGTCTCGTCGCGCAGCAGGGTCGGCACGTTCACGGATTGAATATACTCGCGCCGGCGCACCGCCGCGAAGACCTGCGCGCCGTCGGCGCCGCACGGGGTGACCAGCGCCAGCCCACTACCGTTGCCACGCCCGCTCCACAGAATTCCCGAGGAGGGTTCGGTGACCGGTGCAGGCGGTTCGCTGACCGCCGCTGGCGGCAGCGGGGCCGGCGGGAGGATTTCCGGGGTGGGTACGGATGCCGGTGGCGTTGGTTCGCTGACCGCCGTGGCGGGCGTACCGTACAGCTCGAAGGCCACATCACTGTACGAATCCCTGGTTTCGCCCAGCCAGTACGACGAACCGTTGGGGTAGGGGTCGGGGCAGCTGGCGAAGGCGCCCGAATATTCGGACGTTCGCACCAGCTTGAACGTGTAGGGGTGATCGGCCTCCAGGGAACGGCCGCCGAACGAGAAGGCAAGCCATGTGGCGGCTTGTCCCTGATCCGAATCCCTCAGTTCCAATAGATCGGGCGAATCCGCGATGCGCAGGCCCGCTGTGCCTTCGCCGTCAAAAAGTTCCATTTTGTACGAGGTCTTCCGGTCCAAGGGTTCGATCCACACTTTGATCTTCTCAAGCGCAATGGTCGAACTAACCCGAAAGCTCTGACCGATAGCATTGTTGATTGCCACTTTGTTGGTGCAGCCTTCAATGCCCACTGTGATCAACGGGCGCTCGGCTGCCGGTGGCGTTGGTTCACTGACTGCCGGTGTCGGCGGCGGCTCGGCGGCCGGTGGCGTTGGTTCGCTGACGGCCGGTGGCGGGTTGACCGGCGGATCGCTGGCGCTGGCGCTGGCCTCCACCGTCATGGGCCTACCGTACAGCTCGAAGGCCATATCTTCGCTCGGATCTCTGTGAATGCCCAGATAGTACCACGAACCGCCGGAGTAGGGGGCCTGGGGGCAGCTGGCGAAGGCGCCCGAATATTCGGACGTTCGCACCAGCTTGAACGTGTAGGGGTGATCGGCCTCCAGGGAACGGCCGCCGAACGAGAAGGCATGCCATGTGGCGTCTTGCCCCTGTTCGTTCCCCAGTTCCAATAGATCGGGCGAATCCGCGAGGTGCAGGCCCGCTGTGCCTTCGCCGTCATAAAGTTCCATTTTGTACGAGGTCTTCCGGTCCAAGGGTTCGATCCACACTTTGATCTTCTCAAGGGCCGTGGTCGAGTTGACCCGAAAGCTCTGACCGATAGCGTTGTTGATTGCCACGTAGTTGGTGCAGCCGTTTTTGCCCACTGCGATCAACGGGTGCTCGGCGGCCGGTGGAGTTGGTTCGCTAACTGCCAGCGGCGGCGCTGGCGGCGCTACCGGCGGCCGACTGGCAGTGGCCAGCGCTTCAATGGTAGTGGGTTGCCTGGACAGCATGAGATAGTCCTCCGCCAGGCGCAGGGCGGTCTGCCAACGGCCGTCGGTGGCGGCGGGCGCGTTCACGATCGCCGATGGCGCGATAACGATGGCCAGCTGTACCTCGTCGCCGCGCTCCGAAAACCCCATGGTGCGGGCCAACTGCCCGTAGAAGACAAACGTCATGCCGGTGCTGCCGTCCGCTTCGAATTCAATGAACACCGGCTGGTCTCGACGATCAGCGACGTAGCGCGGCGCCTCCGCCCGCGTCAGATTGGCCGCCGCTGCCTTCACCGCGTTGGCCTTGGCGGTGACCGCAGCCTCCAAGTCGCCCTCGATCGCCTCCAGCAGCGGCACGACTACGTTCACGGCGCCGAGCGCATCGGCCGGCGAGCGGACCACCCACTCTTCGCCGTTAATGGTTTGCTCCCAGCCGGGGGGCACGGTGATGAACGGGTCGGCGAGGGCGGTGGGCGCGGTAGACAGCCACAGCGCTAGCGGGAGTGCCAATTTCCAGAGCGAGGACGCCATGCACGTTCCTCCGCGATTGTCATTCGTCAGCGCGCCAACCTGGACTTGGCCAAGCAGCGCC
>JANNSA010000576.1:0-14005 GCA_031402115.1 Hyphomicrobiaceae bacterium
CTCGCAGCAATTAGAGCGGCAGCAGCAGGAGCAATCGGGTCTGCAGGCGCGTAAAGCCTCCGCTGCCAGCCAACTCGCCGACCAAGCGTCACGCAAGGATACAGCGTTGGCGGAGGTTACCCGGCTGAAGGGTGAAATCCCGCCGATCGCGGCCGAGGTTGAACGGCTGAAGGCCGAGCTGTTCAAGAAGGACACGGAGCTCGTTGGCAAGCGAGCCGAAATGAAGGCCGAGTCCGGTGGCGTCGGCGGCACGCTTAAGGCCGGCCAAGGGCCGGAATTCGCCAAGCGGCGCAAGGAACTGAGCGACCTGCAAACGCTGAAGGCAATCATCGGCGAGCAACTGAAGGAGCGCGACGGCCAGCTCAAGAGCAAGCGTGCCGATGTGGCTCAGCAAGAATCGCTGTTGGCTCAGATCGATGGCCAGATTGGCGATCTGAACGGCCAAATCGAAGTGGCGCAATCGCAGATGGGCCTGCAGACCAAGCCCGGCGGCGGCGATGCCATGGTAACTGACACATCGGGCGGCCTTAACTCGCTGGAAGCTTCGCTGGCCAAGTTCCGGCGTGATCCGCAGGCGGAAACTTTCGCGGCGATCCAGTCGCAATGCGCGTCGTTGCTGAAGACCTTCGAGCGTATCCCGGAACTCAAATCCAAGTCGGAAGCGCAAGGCGTGCGCTGCGATCCCGGCTTGGTCGCCGAGACGGCCGGTGCTGTGTTTGCACTCAACATGGGCATCGCGAGCTTCCGCGAGGGATGCGGCAAGGGCGCCAACCTGCCACAGGATGGTACTGACGCGCTGCTTGAGTACGGCGGACGCTGTGTCCAGGATTCTGGTCTGGCCGGCGCCGACACGCAGCTGTTCCGTACCGAACTCAACCGCATCGCGCTGAACCGCGACGACAAGGCGCACCGCTTCGTCGTTACCTGGAACGCGTTCCTCGATGGCAACCAGCTTGCCTACCTGGCGCTCGCCATCGCCATCGCGCTCGACGCCCTCGTGTTCATGTCGGGCCTGTTCGGCGCCAACGCCGTGCGCTCGCCACTGTCGGATCTACCGCACGGCAAGGGCATGTCAGCGCAACAGCTTGAACAGGAGATCGACGGTGCGCTCGGCGCCGACCCCTATGCCAGTGCCCGCGCGGTGCTCAATGCCCTGAAGCCAATCCCGCGCCATGATGGCTTCGTCGCCATCATTGATGCGTCCAAACTGCCGCGTGAATCGGCTGAAACGGTTCGTCGCGTGCTCAGCGCCGCAACCAATATCGGTGGCGCTGAACGTGAGGGCGTCGACAGCTATCGTGTGCAGGGTGCGGTGCTGAGCTACCTCAGCATCGTCTGCAAGCGGCAGATCAACGCTTCGGGACTGGAACGCAACACTAGTGAAATCCGTCGCGCGGTGGTGCCCGTCGACACGCTGCGTCAGCGCGAATTGACGGGCGAGCATGAGGCAATCGGCGCCAAGTCGGATAAGCTGAGGCCGTCACTGGAATCAGCCCTGCTGCCTGAACTCTATGAACATTCCGGTTGGGTGCTGGAGGAAATGCGGCCGACGGCGCGCGGCAGCGAGTATGCCTCGGAAGTGGTGTTCGCACGCAACCTGTCGGCGCGCGATCCCCGGCAGATCGTGCTGGCCAAGGCGCTCAACGCCGGCGCTGCGTATGGCGCCATCCTGCGCGATCCGGAACAGGAGACGCGCTTCCTGGTGCGGCCGGAGTTCACCCAGTGCCTGACTGAGATACGCCAGGAAGCTTATGACAGCGAGCACAGAGCGCGTGGCGGACCTGGCCGGCGCTTGAGCGGCGGTGACCGCAAGGCGACCATTCTCGAAGGCACAACGGTCAGCGCTGCCTTGCCTCGCATCGAGAACGGTTCTGCCGAAATCGATCGGCATGGCCCGGAAACTACGCAAACCAGCCCCCGCGAGCCCGGCGTCGACACGCGGGCGTTCCTGATCAAGCTGGTTGGCATGCTCGAACTCGACCAGCGCTATTTGCGTGTCATGGACGAAATCACCGCCAAGGATTGGGCCGTTTCCATCCAGCAGCAGCTGGGACGCATCGGTGAGCAGCACCCGAAGCGCTTCGGTACCGGCATGGAACAAGCCCGCCGCAATGCCGAGATGGATCTGAAGCAGGCCCGCGATGTGCTGATCTGGGGGCCGCGTGGTCTTGGTCTGCAGGGCCAGCAGGTCGACCATGGCGCGGTGCAGGCGTTCGCCGAGGCCTTCGAGATCGTGCACAAGCTGGAAGCTCTGTTCGGCACGTTGCGCGATGACATCGACGCCAAGCAGGATACGATCGGCAATGACGGCATGACTGGCGCCGACGAACGGAGCCTCGAAGCCGCCCGCCAGGTTCGCGACACGCTGCGCCGCTTCATCGATGGTCCCGAGCACAGCTTCAGCGAACTGCGCTCGGCGCTGGCCGAGTTCTACGACCAGCCCGTCGCCGCCGGACAGCACGCCACAGCGGACAAGCGCACGATCAATTGAGGCGTGCAGCGGGGATGGCCGGCCGGGGATTCGCTCGCTAGGGTGGTCGCCAACTAATGCCAACACCCGAAAGTTCTCATGAAACTGCGTGCGCTGCTTGATCCTGATAATCCCGTGCCGCAGTCGATCATGGATATCGATGTCAGCGGGCTGACGGCCGATAGCCGGGCCGTACAGCCTGGGTTCGTGTTCGCGGCGCTGGCTGGCGCCAAGGCGGATGGCGCGCGGTACATTCCGGCGGCAATCCGGGCGGGCGCCAGTCTGATCCTAAGTGGCCGCAACGCCCTGATGCTCGAACCGGGCGACGTGCCGGTGCTGCGGGTCGACGATGCGCGGCGGCAGTTTGCACTGATGGCGGCGCGCTTCTATCGCGGTCAGCCGGAGATGATCGTCGCTGTCACCGGCACGCAAGGTAAGACGTCCATCGCCAATTTCACGCGCCAGCTATGGGCCAAGTCAGGGCTGCCTGCCGCCAGCCTTGGGACGATTGGCTTGGTGCGGCCCGACGGCAGTGTTGTGGATAGCCTGACGACGCCCGAGCCAGTGACGTTACATGCCATGCTTTCCGACTTGGTCACCGAGGGCGTGACGCATCTGGCGATGGAAGCATCCAGTCACGGCCTTGAGCAGCGGCGACTGGACGGTGTCCGGTTGTCGGCCGGCGCCTTCATCAATATCGGTCATGATCACCTCGATTATCACAAGGACATGGACGACTACTTTGCCGCCAAGCGCCGGTTGTTCCGCGTGCTGCTGCCCAAGGGTGCGGCCGCCGTCATCAACGCCGACGCCGCGCGCGCCGATGAAGTCGTCGAAGACGCTTATGCGCGTGGTCTGAACGTCATGACGGTCGGGCTCAAAGGCAAGACCTTGAAACTCGAGCGGCGCACCAGCGTCGGTTTCCATCAGCAACTCAGCATCCGCTTCGAAGGCGAGCGCTACGACGTGACGCTGCCGCTGATTGGCGACTATCAGGCCGGCAACACGCTGATGGCGGCTGGTCTGTGCCTGGCGACCGGATCACCACCGGAAGGCGTGTTTGCGCGCATGGCTGAGTTGACCGGCGTGCCGGGACGTTTGGAAATGGCCGGCGGCGTGCGCGGCGGCATGGTGGTGATCGACTACGCGCACAAGCCAGACGCGCTGACGGCGGCGCTGGCGGCGCTCCGGCCGTTCGCGACCGGACGGCTGATTTGCGTGGTCGGCTGCGGTGGCGATCGCGACAAGCTGAAGCGGCCAATCATGGGCCGCATCGCCCGTGAAGGCGCTGACCGCGTGATTGTCACCGACGACAACCCGCGCACCGAGGTGCCAGCGCAAATCCGGGCGGAGATCATGGCTGGTGCGGCCGGTGCAATCGAGATCGGCGACCGGCGCGAGGCGATCTTCGCGGCGGTGCGTGACTTAGGCGCGGGCGATGTGCTGCTGGTGGCCGGCAAAGGCCACGAAACCGGTCAGTACATCGGCGATCAGGTGCTGCCGTTCTCCGACCATCAGGTGGTCGCGGAAGCACTGGCAGTGGAGAACCAGCGTGCAGGCTGAGGACGGCAAGCCGTTGTGGACGGCGGCGGAGGTGCTGGCGGCAACGGGTGGCAACGGCTCCCCTGGGGACGTTACGGGCGTTTCCATCGACACGCGCACGCTGCAACCCGGCGATCTTTACGTTGCCATCAAGGGTGACGTCCATGACGGCCACGCCTTTGTCGACAAGGCGCTGAAGGGCGGAGCTGCGGGCGCTTTGGTCGTTGCTAGCCATCCTGGTGACGACAGCCGGCTGGTGCGGGTTGACGAGCCGCTGGCGGCGCTGCGCCGGCTTGGGCTTGCGGCCCGGGCGCGCCTGACCGGCACGGTTTTCGCGGTCACTGGCAGCGTCGGCAAAACCGGCACCAAGGAAGCGCTGCGGGCATGCCTTGCGGCACTTGGGGTCACCCATGCGTCGGTAAAATCCTACAACAACCATTGGGGTGTGCCGTTGACGCTCGCCCGCATGCCGCGCGACAGCCAATTCGGCGTGTTCGAGATCGGCATGAACCATGCTGGCGAGATCACGCCGCTGACGCAGATGGTGCGGCCGCAGATCGCCATCATCACCACTGTCGCGCCAGTGCATATTGAGTTCTTTGCGTCCGAGGCGGCGATCGCCGATGCCAAGGCGGAGATCTTCCTCGGGCTGCAGCCAGGTGGCATGGCGATCCTGAATCGTGACAATCCACACTTTGACCGGTTGGCGATGGCGGCGCGCGCTGCGGGCGCTGCTATCATCAGCTTCGGCGCCGACAACGCCGCTGACGTTCGCTTACTGTCGATGACGGCCGATGCCCTGGGGTCAGACGTGATGGCCGGCGTGCTTGGCCAGACCATCCGTTATCGTCTGGGCACGCCCGGTCGGCATGTCGTGCTCAACTCGCTGGCGGTATTGGCGGCGCTGGCTGCTGCCAAGCTTGACATCGAACAGGCCGTGCCGCCGCTTGCCTGGCTCAGCGCCGGGCCCGGGCGCGGCGAGCGCAGCCGCTACGATCTGCCTGGTGGGCCGGTGTTGTTGATTGACGAGAGCTACAATGCCAACCCGGCGTCAATGCGGGCAGCGCTGCAGTCGCTCGGCGAAGTGCCACGCGAGCCCTTCCGCCGTCGTATCGCCGTGCTCGGCGATATGCGCGAACTCGGCGAGCGCTCGGCGGCGCTGCACACCGAGTTGGCGGGTACTGTGCTCGAAGCCGGCGTTGATCTGGTGATCGCCGTAGGGCGCTACATGAAGGGCCTTTACGATTTGGTGCCGGCGGCCCGGCGTGGTCCCTACGCCGTGCAGTCAGAGCATTTGGTGGCTCAGCTAGCGGGCCTGATCCGGCCGGGCGACGCGGTCATGATCAAGGGTTCGCTCGGTACACGCATGGCTCCCTTGGTCGATGCGCTGAAGTCACATCTTGCCAGCCACGCCACAACGCCACACAAGAGTTGATTGGGGACTTTCTAAAGCCGGAAATGGCTTTTACCGGACTGGAACACCCGGCGAAGGCGCTGGGGCGGGCGGAATTGTGGCGGGGCGGCGAGGGAATGGCATGCTGTATGAGCTGATCAATTTCAAAGACCAAATCAGCGTTCTGAATGTCTTCCAGTACATAACGTTCCGCACTGGCGGTGCCATCATCACGGCGTTCCTGTTCGTGATGCTGTTCGGCACGCCGCTCATCTCGCTGCTGCGCGAGAAGCAGGGCAAGGGCCAGCCGATCCGTGAAGACGGCCCGGCGACGCACATCCTGACCAAAAAGGGTACGCCAACCATGGGCGGCCTGATGATCCTGATGGGCCTGACGGTCGCCACCCTGTTCTGGGCGAACTGGGCCAACGTCTACATCTGGATCGTACTCGGCGTGACCCTGGCTTTCGGCGCTATCGGTTTCTTCGACGACTATCTCAAGGTCACCAAGCAGAGCTCGTCGCACTTTTTTTCTAGCAAGATCAAACTGGCACTGGAAATCGCCATTGCCGGCATCGCCACCTGGTTGCTGATGACGCAGGGCAATCCGGCTGCCGGGTCGTCGCTGGCCATTCCCTTCATCAAGCCCGAGGATTTCCTGCTGCAGCTGGGTCCCTGGTTCCTTCTGGTCGGCATGCTGATGATCGCGGGCGCCGGCAATTCGGTTAATCTGACGGACGGCCTTGATGGCCTGGCGATCGTGCCGGTGATCATTGCCGGCTGCACTTTTGGCCTGATTGCCTATCTGGCGGGCAACGTGAAATTCGCCTCGTACCTAGGCATCGTGCACGTGCCGGGCACCGGCGAGTTGACAGTGTTCTGCGGCGCCCTGCTCGGGGCTGGACTAGGCTTCTTGTGGTTCAATGCGCCACCAGCAATGATCTTCATGGGCGATACCGGGTCGCTGGCGCTCGGTGGCGCGCTTGGCGCCATCGCCATTGCCACCAAGCACGAGATTGTGCTCGGCATCGTTGGTGGTTTGTTCGTGCTGGAGACGTTGTCGGTGATTGTCCAGGTCACGTCGTTCAAACTGACCGGCAAGCGCGTGTTCCGCATGGCGCCGCTGCACCACCATTACGAGCAGAAGGGCCTGAAGGAATCGACCATCGTGATCCGCTTCTGGATCATCGCAGTGATGCTGGCGCTGGCCGGGTTGGCGACGCTGAAGTTGCGGTAGTGCCGATACCGTAGGGTGGAACACGGTGGCCTGGGCGCCGCTGGCTCAGTACCCTGGTAGGCTTCGGCCGGCCTCTGCCATAAGGCCGCCTTTGTTTCGGGCGACCGCGACGCGCTCAATAGGGAGAACTGTTCATGCAGATGAAGTGGTTGCGGACATTTGCCTTCGCCGTGCTGGCCGGTCTGATGGTGTCAACGCCGACCTGGGCAGCCGATATGGATCCGCAGAACACACTGGTGATGACGTTGAAGTCCGGCAAGGTGCTGATCAAGCTGCGTCCTGACGTGGCGCCGGGTCATGTCGAGCGCGTCAAGCAATTGGTCAAAGAGAAGTTCTACGATGGCATTGTGTTCCATCGCGTTATTCCGGACTTCATGGCGCAGTCCGGCGATCCAACGGGCACCGGCACGGGTGGATCGAAATATCCGGACCTGAAGTCCGAGTTCTCGGAGGCGCCGTTCGGGCGTGGCACGATTGGCGCGGCGCGCACGGGTAATCCCGACAGTGCCAATAGCCAGTTCTTCATCTGTTTCTCGAGCGGCTGCGAACACTTGCGCGGCCAGTACACGGTCTGGGGCGAGATCGTCGAGGGCATGGACCTGGTCGATAAGATTGCTGCTGGCGAGCCGCCGCCGGCGCCTGATAAGATTGTGTCGATGCAACTTGCCGCTGACGCGCCCTGATCGTCCATCCCTCATCACGCCGTGAATCGCCATGACGCTCGCCGGCTTTCTTGTGTTCTTCACAGCCTATGTCGTGGCGGTCGCCTCGCCTGGCCCCGCTGTCGCGATGGTGATGGCGCGCGCCTTGAGCCGGGGCCTGAAGGGACTGCCGGCCCTGATCGGTGGCATCGCGGCTGGCGACATGGTCTGGTTCATCATCGCCGCGACGGGGCTGGCTGTGGTTGCGCAGACCTATGCCGGCGTCATCACCGTGATCAAATATGCTGGCGCCGCCTACCTGCTCTACCTCGCCTGGAATCTCTGGACTTCGCCTGCAATGGCCCTCGATCCCGCCGCGCCGCCACCTGCGGATGAGCAATCGTGGCGGCTGTTCCTCGGTGGTTTGTCGTTCACGTTAGGCAATCCCAAGCCGATCGTGTTTTTCATGGCGATCCTGCCAACCCTTGTTGACCTGCAAAATTTGAACGCGCTGGGCATGGCGCAGATCGGCGTTGTCATCGTGCTCGGTATCTTCGTTGTGCTCGGTGCCTATGCGCTCGCTGCTGACAGGGCGCGACGCCTGTTCACGCAAGCCAGCGCCGTACGCTCGATCAACCGCACATCCGCAATCGTGATGGCAGGCGCGGCCGCCCTCGTGGCCCGCGCCTGAACCCAAGCTCAACCCGGAGGACAACACCCATGGCTGCTTACAAAGACCCCGAGAACACGCTGTTGATGGACATGACACACGGTCTCGTGGTCATCGAAATGCGGCCCGACCTGGCGCCCGGCCATGTGGCGCGTATCAAGGAATTGGCGCGCGAGGGCTTTTACAATGGCATCGTGTTCCATCGCGTCATCGATGGGTTCATGGCGCAGACCGGTTGCCCGCAAGGCACCGGCACCGGCGGCTCTGGCAAGAAGCTGAAGTCCGAGTTCAACAAGGAGCCGCATGTGCGCGGCGTCTGCTCGATGGCCCGCGCTTCCAGCCCGGATTCAGGCGACAGCCAGTTCTTCATCTGTTTCGACGACGCTTCATTCCTTAATGGCCAATACACTGCCTGGGGTAAGGTCATCGATGGCATGGACTTCGTCGACAAGATCAAGCGCGGTGAGCCGGTGCGTTTGCCCGACCAGATCATCTCGCTGAAGGTCGCTGCTGACGTGGCGTGATCTGACGGCGGTGGATATGCTCAGCGAGCGGCCGGGCGGCACGAGAAGCTGCGAGGTCGCCAAGACGCCTTACGGGATGACGATGGGATGCAGCGCCGAGCTTTAAATCCCGATGGCGTCGTCAAGCCCGCATCGCACTATGCGCAAGCCGTGGAAATCAGCGGCGCTGGCCGCTGGCTGCATATCTCAGGTCAGATCGGGGCTTATCCCGATGGCACAGTCGCGGCCGGCTATCAAGCGCAAGCGCGACAGACTTTTGCCAATCTCAACATCATCCTGGCGGCCGCCGGCATGAGCGTCGCGGATGTCGTCAGGATTACCGTCTTTGCGGTCGCCGGCGCCCCCGACGCGGTCGCTAGCTATCGGACCGAGCGTGATGCTTGGACCCAGGGCCACGAACTGGCGGCCACTTTCATCGTCGTTTCCGCTCTGGCCCACCCCGATTTTCTGATCGAGATCGAAGCAATTGCTGCAGCTGCAACCTAGAATCAGCCGTGTCTGCACGGCTCGGGCAAGTCTTGCGGTCCCCCACGACCTGCGGCGCGTTGAGTTCAACGGGTCAATCTGGACATTGGCCAGCTGCCATCGCAGCGTTGCCGCCCGCGTTAATGCTGATGGCAACGATTGCTGCGATCGCACGAAGATAAGCAAAGACTCAAGCTTGAGGGTCGGCTACGACCAGTCGAGGCGACAGCGGGCGAGAGCCGCCGCTTTGGCAAACGCGCCATGCTCCCTGAACCGGCACAGGCCTTGCTACATTAAGAAGCGACCCGGTAACCTCGAATTGGCCAAAAGGGCTGCGTATACGGGTCCGGGTCAAGGTTCACATGCAGGCTGCTAACCGAATTCGGGAATGATGGGGACGTTTGCTGACGATCTGGCGATTGATCTGGGTACGGCGAACACCCTCGTCTATGTCCCTGGCCGTGGCGTCGTGCTTGACGAGCCGTCGGTGGTCGCCATCCGACACAAGGCCCAGTCGCGCGAGCTGATCGCGGTTGGCAGTCGCGCCAAGGCAATGCTGGGGCGAGCGCCCGAAGGCATAGAGATCGTGCGGCCCTTGCGCGATGGGGTGATTGCCGACTTTATCGCGGCCGAAGAGATTTTGCGTCACTTCATCCGTCGCGCCAAGAGCAGCATGGGCTTCTTGCGTCCACGCGTGCTGGTCTGCGTGCCGGCCAGCTCAACACCCGTGGAACGTCGCGCCATCTATGAATCGACGCTGTCAGCGGGGGCTCGCAAGGCGATGCTGATCGAGGAGCCGGTGGCCGCTGCGCTTGGCGCCGAATTGCCAGTGAGCGAGCCGCGCGGCAGCCTCGTCGTCGATATCGGCGGCGGCACCACTGATATTGCTGTGATGTCGCTCGGTGGCGTGCTGAAGGCCCTGTCAGTGCGCTGCGCTGGCAATGCCATGGACGAGGCGATCATCCGCTATGTCCGGCGTAACCACAACCTGTTGATCGGCGAGGCGAACGCCGAGCGTATCAAGATCGAAGCTGGCACCGCGCTTGGCCATGTCAATGGGCAGATGTCGGGCAAGGCGGTCGACGTAGTTATCCGTGGGCGTGATTTGAAGCGCGGTGTCCCAACCGAGATCATCCTGCGCCCCAATGACATTGCAGAAGCGCTCGACGGTCCGATCGAAATGATCGCTGAAACCATTCAACGCACATTGGAACAATTGCCACCGGAGCTTGCCGCCGACATCATCGATCGCGGCATCTGCCTAACCGGGGGTGGCGCGCTGCTCGATAAGCTTGATCTGGAGTTGCAGCGCCGCACCGGCGTGCGCTTCTTCCTGGCCGGCAAGCCGCTGCAAAGCGTCGTTCTTGGCTGTGGCAAGGTGTTGGAATCTCGCGGTGAGTATGACGACCTGTTGATCCGCCCCAGTCTGTAGTCCCTGATCTTTGAGAGTGGCGCCCCCCCGTGAAGCGTTTGCCACGCGATCCGTTTGAACGTCCTAACATCCGGCGCGCCCGGGTCACGGGATCACGCTGGCATAGCGCCGGCCTGTTGGCGCTGATGTTCATCGCGGTCTGTCTGCTGGTGTTGAGCCGGCTGGATCATCCGGCGGTGCGCGCTATCAAGGGCCGCACGTCGGAACTGTTGGCGCCTGTGCTGGAAATTGCTTCGGTGCCATCCGTCGCCGTGACGCGATTGCGCCGTCAGGTCGCGACCTACATGGACCTGTTCGTCGAGATTGACCGGCTGAAACTAGAGAACCAGCAGCTCAAGCAATATGTCTGGCGCACGCAGATGCTGGAAGCCGAGGTGTCGCGTTACAAGACGCTTCTGAATGGCGTCAAGGAGCCAGGACTGGGCTTTGTCACGGCGCGCGTGATCGCTGATAGCCGTGGCGTGTTCGTGCGCTCGGTGCTGGTCAACGCCGGTGGTAGCAACCGGGTTCGCAACGGCTTTGCCGTGATCAATGGCGACGGACTGATCGGCCGCGTCATTGATACGGGCGCCAGTGTAGCGCGGGTGTTGCTGCTGACTGACCTCAACAGTCGCATTCCGGTGATGGTCGGGACGCAAGGCGAGCGTGCGGTCATGCACGGCGACAATGGCCCGCGACCAATGCTGGAGCATCTGTCTGCCGAGACAAAGGTCAGCGCCGGCGATGCCGTGTTCACCTCGGGTCAGGACGGCATTCTGCCAAAGGGGCTGAAGATTGGTGTTGTGGCGGTTGAAGGTCAGTCGTTCGTGGTGGAACCCTATGCGGGTCTGGATGCGGTGGAATATGTCAGTGTGCTGCTGTTCGACGGCCCGGTGATCGACCTGGCGCCAATCCAGCAATCGAGTGTGCTGCCAGCCGGCTCTGTACCTGGCAAATCTCGCGCCAGCAAGGGTGACAACAGCGCTGGCCGGCCCCTGCCGCTGTTCAGCCAGGAGTAAGAGCATGGCGGCGATGAACCCCATGGCGATGGCGGTGCCGGCGCTCTCCGTGTTGCCGTTCGCTGTGCTGGCAGCGATGCCCTGGAGCGCGCCTGACGCGATTGCCTTCGGCTTGCCGCTGATCACCCTGGCAGCGATCCACTTCTGGTCGGTGCGGGCGCCGGCACTATTGCCATCAACCCTGGTTTTCGTGATCGGGCTGCTGGTCGACCTTGTAACGGATGGCCCACTTGGATTCTGGGGCTTCCTTTACCTGGTTGGTCACGCCTTTGGCGCCTATGTGCCCGTCGACCCGGCCGCCGCCGGTCGCAAGTTGGAGCGTGGGGGAAGCTTCCTGGCGTTCGCCGCCATGCTGGCCGTCGTGACCGGGTTCGCCTGGCTGATCGCCTCGGTCTACTTCTTGCTGCCGTTTGATCTGCGGCCGTTTGTCGGCGGCGCCCTGCTGGCGCTGGTGTGCTGGCCGATGGTGGCCTATGTCATGGAGCCCCTGACGGCCATTCTCACGCAGGGCGACGAGCATCATCTTTCTTATGGGGAGAGCCGCCCCAATGTTTGAGCATTCGGGCCGCCGCCACTTCTTCCGCCGCGCCCACGCGCTGGTCCGCTCGCTGCGGATCCGTTGGTGGCCGAAGCAAGCAGAAACCGACGCCAGCGTGGCGGACGCCTTTACGCGGCGCGCCCTGGTGATGGGGGCGATGCAAGCGGGACTGTTTGGCTTTCTGGGTTTTCGTCTGCACGACATGCAGGTGACGTATAGTCGGCGCTACCGGCGCCTGGCCGATGAGAACCGCTTCTTCCTGCAGCCGATCGCGCCGCGCCGCGGTAACATCCGCGATCGCAACCGCCTGCTGCTCGCCGAGAGCATTGAAAACCTTCAGGTCACGTTGATCCCGGACCTTGCGGGTGACCTTGACGCCGCCTTGCTGCGGCTTGGCCAGATCGTGCAGATCAATGAGGAAGACCGTCAGCGCGTGCTCGAGTCGCTGGGCAAGCAGTCACGGGTGCTGCCGGTGCTCGTGCGGGGCGATCTGACGTGGGCGGAATTCTCGCGTATTAGCCTGCTGGCCCCTGAAATGCCGGGCATCGAGGCCTCTATTGGCTGGACGCGTGCCTATCAGCGCTCGGCCGAAGTCGGCCATGTCGTCGGCTATGTTGGCAAAGGCGACCGCAGCGAAATTGACCGTGAGCCATTGTTGCGGCTGGCCAGTCAGCGCATCGGCAAAGTCGGCGTTGAGCTCGGCATGGAGGCGGCTCTGCGGGGCACACCCGGCAGCGTCAAGCGCGAGGTTGATGCACGGGGCCGCATTGTCCGGGAACTGGATCGTGAACCCGCGATTGCTGGCCGTAACCTGGATCTCAGCATCGACACCGAATTCCAGGCCTGGCTGCTGCGGCGCATGAGTGCCGAAGACTGGTCGGCGGTGGTAGCGCTTGACGCGCGCAATGGCGAAATCATCGCGATGGGGTCGACGCCGTCCTACGACCCGGCCGTGTTCATGAACGGTATCAGTACCGCCGGCCTGCAGGCACTATATCGGCAACCCGGCAATCCCCTGCTCAACAAGGCAGTGCGCGGACTGTATCCACCAGGTTCGACCTACAAGATCGTGACGGCGCTGGCGGGCCTGGAAAGTGGCGTGATGACCAAGGATACGGTCGTGAACTGCCCGGGCAGCGTGACTTTTGGCGGCCAGAAGTTCCGCTGCTGGAAGTCGGGCGGCCATGGCAATGTGCGTCTGCACCGGGCCTTGTCGGAATCCTGCGACTGCTATTTTTATGAGACTGCGCGGCGGTTGGGCATCGATCGGCTGGCCGAGGCCGGCAAGGCGCTGGGCTTCGGTGCCGTTCATGATCTCGGTGTCGCGCCTGAAAAAGGCGGTGTCGTGCCAGATCCGGCCTGGAAATCGCAAGCTTTCCTCAGGCCCTGGCTCGGCGGCGAAACGCTGATGGCCGGCATTGGCCAGGGCTATGTCCTGACGACGCCGATGCAATTGGCGCTGATGACGGCGCGGGTGGCGTCCGGGCTGGCACTGAAACCGGTGCTGGTGCGCGACACAGCGCGTGCGCCGTTTGCTAAGCTGCCGTTCTCGGACGAGCATCTCGCCTTGGTACGGTCGGGTATGGAAGCTGTCGTCAACGATGATAACGGCACTGGCAAGCGGGCGGCGCTGGCATCTGTGCGCGTCGCAGGTAAGACCGGCACGGCGCAGGTCGCGCGCATCTCCACCGAGGTCGCCAATGCCGATTTGCCGCGCGCGCAGCGGGATCATTCGCTGTTCGTCGGCTATGCGCCGGCCGAAGCGCCAGCCTACGCCGTCGCGGCAATTGTCGAGCATGGCGGCAATGGTGGCCTGACGGCGGCGCCGCTGGTGCGCGACGTGCTGGCAGCGCTGATCGAGCGCGATCCTGCGCGTTCTGGGCAAGTGTTCGGAACGGGCGACAATGGCCCGCACCAGCAACGCCTCCAGGCGAGCGAAGGTTAGGATCACGACAATGGCCTTGGCCTGGCACGAACCGATCAAGCAGACGATCCTTGACCACATCACGGCTGTCAGTTGGACCGCGATTGGTCTGGCGGCGGTGATTGGTGGCGTCGGTGCTGTCGCGCTGTACTCCGTCGGCGGCGGCTCGCT